>CAYOGG010000025.1:0-3293 GCA_964403455.1 uncultured Bacteroidaceae bacterium
TGGTTTATGGCAACCGCGTTGGCCAAACAATACTCATATACTATTCCATATATAGAGAACGGGAGTTTAGCTCCATGGTTACAGAATAAAACTATTCAAAAATCAGTTGAAAGTTATCGGATAAGCGATGATAAGAAGAATTATCTTCGTACTCTGAAAAACGCAAAAAAATGAACTTACTTATTTTTTTGCATAGTAGGTAGATTGCCTTATAGATTGTTTATCAGCTATTTGCAAGTTTAGCATTTTTTCTGTATTGCGTTGGAGTTTCACCGGTCTCCTGTCTAAAAACCGAACTTAAGTATTGACCATCAGCAAATCCGCACTCTAATGCAATATCCAATACGGATTTTTCGGTTTTCGCCAAAAGTTCTTTTGCCAAACCAATTCTGATTCCTCTAATATACTTAGCTGTGGATGTACCCAAAAGATCATTCATTTTATTGAACAATGTAGAACGACTTACATTCATATGTTCATAAATCATTTCTACGGACAGATTCTGATTTGAAATATTGTCTTTAATAAATGAATTAAGATCCAATACAAACTTTTCATCAACTGCACTGAAAGTCTGATCTACAGAGATTGCAGAGAAAAAAGATTGAGAATATTGTTTTTTTATCTCGAACCTATTCCAAAGTTTGCTTTGTATAAGCCTATACATTTCATCTATATCGAAAGGTTTTGATAAAAAGCCATCGGCTCCCAATTTATATCCGATCGTCCGTACTTGTGGATGTGTTCTCGTAGTTAGTAATATTATAGGTATATGACTCAACTCTATATTGGATTTTATTGCTTTGCATAAATCGAATCCGTTCATATCAGGCATATTTATGTCACTTAAAACAATATCAGGAAGTTTCTCATTTATAATATCCAAAGCAAATCGACCGTCTTTAGCTACATAAATAGTTTTGAATTTTGTTTTGAATGTCTCCTTAATATAGTCACACATATCACAATCATTATCGACAAAAAGCAATGTCATTTGAGATGTGCAGAAATCTATATGCTCGGATGAATATTCGCCGTTATGATCCTTCTCTTCTGCCTCTTCTTTTGACATTTCATCAACATATTTAGTAAGCGAGAAAGATTCGATAATGTTATATATTGGAAAATCTATTGTAAATATAGAACCTTTGTCAATATTCTTTTCCGCTCTTATCGTACCACCTATTTTCTTAATCTGTGTGTATGCAAGATTCAGTCCTAGCCCGAATCCGTTCCTATCAATGCAATCTTCTCTAAATCCTCTTACAAAAAGACTTTCAGGATCACATTTAAATCCTTTTCCTTGGTCTGCAACAGAAATAATTATTCTGTTATTCGAGGAAGTAATAGTAAGCGTAATAGTTCCCGAATCGCTATATTTTATCGCATTAGTTAAAAGATTATTGATAACTATTTCAAGAATGTCTTTATCTATAGTTATTATGATTGAATCATTACATGGAACGAAAATAAGAGTCAATCCCTTTCTATCACAATCGGCATAAAAAGGTTCTAAGAGTTGTTTTACCCATTCATTAATTTCTGTTTTTTCCAAACGATCACAAATTGACATATCCGCAACGCTACTGCTGTCAAGGATCATATCAATCATCTTTTTCATTTTGTTCAGTTGATGTAAAATACGGTCTGCCACTGCCCTATTGGAATTATCAAAAATATTTTCTAATATCATATCCTTAAATGGATTATAGACAAGTGACAGCGGGGTTCTGAGTTCATGTGCGATATCGGTAATAAATCGGACTCTGGATTCTTTATTGAGTATTAGCTCTTCATTATATCTTTTTTCCAGATTCATTATTTTATTTCTATTTTTGGTATAAACTATTAGAGCGATTATTATAAAAATCAATAAAAGAAGCGCGCAATTAAAAGGCCATGACAACCAAAATGGAGCTTTTATCTTGAATTTTAAGATGGAATACGGTTCGCTCCATCCATCATTATTTAGATCCCTTATCAGGAGATTATAATGGCCGGCACCGATTGAGTTGTTCATATATTCATCCCAAATAACTTTATTAGAATTAATGAAAGATCCAATTTTACCGTTTTTCTCCAAACAAATCTGATAGTCTACGGGACTTGTAGGATCATTACCTCCTAATGACAATATAATCTCAAAAGATTTGTATTTATTTCTGATTCTAAGATGTTCAATTTCTTTTTTATCCTTATACTCGCCATCAATACAAACAGAAAAGCAAGATACTCTGTTTTTTGCTGACTCTCTTTGTATAATCTCATGAGTATCCAACACCAACAAACCATCAACTCTCGGTATATATAATCGGCCTTTTGATGAAAGAAGAGAAAATGCTCTCAGAAAAGTATTATGTGTAATACCATCTTCTTTATTATATAAGATAAAAGAATTCAAGTCTTCGTTATAGCTATAAACATAACCGGATTCGGATGACAGCCAAATCAATCCTGATTCATCGTATACCATTGACTTTATCTCAGAACCAGATGCTGTTTTCATTTTTTGAACAATCTGATTCTCTTTTCTGTCATATTTTAGCAAAACATTGAAGTCAGAAAACCAGATGTTCTCATTTTTATCTATTACACAGTCTGTATAATCACGGTTGGAAGTATATATATTATTGTTTGACAATGATTCAATTGACAATTCGTCTATAGTTCTTTTTCCAATGGTAATTACATATGAATCTCTTATTATAACCTTTCTTACGAGTTCACTCATACCAGTTTCTTTGTTAACACATGTATTGAAATAACTTTTTTCACCTGTTAATGGGTTATATAAGTAGTGTCCGTTTTCTGAGTTGAAGATCAAATATTTGTCATCTTTACAAGGAATTATAAGTATTGAATTGCCACCGGATTTAATATCAATTTTACATCCGGCAAACAGAGATTCCAAAAAGCTATTATCTATATTTCCTGTTTTTGTATCGAACAAAAAGTAACCATCAGAATATGTTCCGATTAACAACCTGTTTTTATCATAACGAGATATTTGTTTGATACTAAGACCCTCAGTTTTAGGATAATAATAGGTTCTATCTTTCAATTCGTCATATTTATTAATTCCGTGTCCGGCTGTTCCTATCCATATCGTTCCATTACCTTCATCAAATGCAGACAATGCCATTTCTCCGGAAAGTGCATTATCACTCAGGCTCCATCCGTTCATTGTATAATAATAGCTTTTGCGCGCTATTATTACTCCGTTATATATAGTGCCCATTACTACATTATTTTCAATCATACATAATGAAGAAACTTCATTAATAAAGTCATTA
>CAYOGG010000025.1:3393-13401 GCA_964403455.1 uncultured Bacteroidaceae bacterium
GGTCTATCTATATGCTCAATAATTCCGCTCGAAATATTATAGGAAAATATACCCTCATGTCTGTCACAAAGTAGCAGTATACCGTTTTCGCGCGATATAAGTATTTTCTCAAATGTGTAATCGCATTTTTTGTCAAATTTATAAATCTCACTAACCTCATGTGATGCAATATCATATTTGAACAAAGAGTTCTCGGAAGCGCAATAAAAGAATGCCTCAGATTCATCAATGACTAAGCTTTTGGTTATAAGATTTTTCCCATTATACTTCAGAATATCGTACGAACGTTTATGTAAATCATATTGGAATATGAAATATTCGGAAGCGACCAATGCTTTATACGATGAAATAGTTTTGATATCGTTTATTCTGCCTATAGCACAAGATTCTCCATCTATTGCAAGAGTTCGAGTTGGAATGATATTACCGTTTAATATATCACAAAAGCCGGTCTGAGTACCTATCAACAAATATCCCGGATTCTGATATTCCAATACTGTTACCTCTGGATGATTCAATCCCTGTGTAGTGGTAATTTGTTCTAACTGCACATAATATGCTCTAGATAATTCACATAAAAATAGCAAAGCAACAGCACATAAAATCTTCTTAAACATAATTGACTTATCTATACTTTGAATACTGATTTTGCAAACATAACAATAATAATACATCTCTCTAAGAAAAAATGTATATTTTTCTATATACAATAATAAAAAAATGGCGTTCTAATATGTTTTGATATATATAAGAACAAATTTTATGCAAAAACTCAAGCATTTTTAGAATACATATTGCAACTTAATACGGGTATTATACACTTAGTATACATAACAAATTATGATAATCAATATCTCACCATACAAATTCATTGAGACAAATTGATCATTCGTCGGTTTTTTCAGTACCTTTCATCGATTTTGTATTGTTATGGCATAATAGAGAATCTATATTTGCATTGCAATTGCATGTAATAACAATTAATAATTAAAGTAAAGTATGGAATCAACAAAAACAAAAAGTGAGATGAAGTTTAATTCCTCACATCATAGTTTTACAGTAGATAGAGTGTTTTGGGGTTTGGCTATAATAACTGCAGGAGTAATGCTTTTATTGACAGGAAACGGCACTATTGATATGGCTTGGAGAGGTTTTTTCTTCTCTTGGCATATGTTACTTATAATTTTTGGCATTCAGGCTATGCTTCATAAACACATTATGTTTGGATTGATTCTGATAGCTGTTTCATTATTAGTCGATCCTTCATTCTTTGTAAGAGTTTTCAATTTGAATATAGGCGATGCAGAAAATTTAGTCTTTATCCAGCGTCAGGCATTTTATGTAGCAATAATTATTTTTGGATTATGGATAATATTACGCGGATTCTTTAGAAAGAAAACCTTTTGTTTTGATAATAATGACAGATGTCATATTGATAAAGACTTTAATCGTGAATTTTCCACTAAATTCAGTGAAATAAATATGGATTCCGATAAAAACGGACATATAGACTATCAATTTGCATTCAGTGGCTCTGAACAAATCTTTCTAGAACCTGTGTTCCGTGGTGGAAACATAAAAACGGTATTTGGAGGCCTTACACTGGATTTGAGAAAATCTGTCTTGGAGGAGGGTACAACCGTTCTGAATTTAGATACTGCGTTTGGTGGCATAGAATTAATTATGCCCGAGGATTGGTATGTTGATATTAGATGTCAATGCTTTTGTGGCGGTTTTGATGATAAACGAGTAAATAAAAGCATACAAGATCATTCAAAATGTCTTATAATTAACGCAAAGTGCTTTTTTGGAGGTGGTGATATAAAATATTAATTTAAATCACATCTTACGATAAATGATCAATCTCCTCAAACAACACGTATGGCAGCTACTTATAGTAATAGTAACTGCCATGGCGTATGCATTTCTATATGGTCTTCCTATTAAACTGCCCATATGGTTTATTCTTCTGGATGGTTTTGTTTATGCGGTTTCGGTATTATTATTGATTTTTGCTATAGAAATTGCCATGAAATATAGTTTAAGTATAGCAGATGAACGGGGCGGACGTGTCTGTTACTTATTGGTTCTCGGCTTCTTGACCTGTATTTTTCTGATTGGGATAGAATCTTTCACTGCCTATGTGTCTTCGGACTATATTTACATTCTTTTCAAAGAAAATATTCAACAACGTTTGTTTACCGATGTGCTTGTTTATGTTATCATTATTATGAATAATAGTATATATAGCGAACGGCAGAATAATGAACGTGAAAATGATATTGAATTAACTTCTTCCGATTCATCCGATTCATTTGTACCATCTAATACTCCAATCACTCAAGTAAGCGTCAAGATAGGAACAAAAATCAGAATAATACATGTTCCGGAAATCATAAGTATCAAAGCTGATGGAGACTATGTTTCCATTCGAACTGCGGATGGTTCATATTTGAAAGAACAAACTATGAAATATTTTGAAGAAAATCTACCTCACACGGATTTTTTACGCATTCATCGTTCCTATATAATTAGTCTCTCTGATATAGTTCGTATAGAAAGGTACGGACAGATGCAACAAGTCGAAATGCGAAACGGTGAAAAGATTCGTATAAGTTCTAATGGATATAAGCTACTTCGCTCAACCTTAGGGTTGTAAAATCAGATCTGGCATTGAACTAAAAATCTTTAATGAAAGGCATTATCATTTGATTTTTCTTACATTTGCAAGATTCAAATACGTAAAATGAAAAGGGAATTATTATTATCAATGTTTTTTTTAGCCATCACGGCAGGTGCAGTTGCACAAAATGATACAAAAAGTGCTCCACTTCAATTCGATAGTTATGAATGTGATTTCGGCAAGATTGAAGAAAAGGATGGTGTAGTGAGCCATACATTCTATTTTGCCAATAAGTCTGATGCACCTGTCACTATTGACGACGTAAGTACTAGCTGCGGATGTACTACAACATCTTATTCGACCAAACCTATCGCCCCGGGAGAAATTAGTCAGATAACAATCAATTTCAACCCCGCACGTACCGAAGGTAAGGTTTTTCGGGAAATAGAGATTTTCACAAAAGGACATAAATTCTGCAATCGTCTTATGATTCAAGCCGATGTAATACCGGCCCCATTGGAAATTGAACAGTTATATCCTCAGCCTTTAGCCGGTGATGTACGAACTATTACAATGCGGTGCAATTTCGGCTTTATTCCTCAGGGACGTTCCGAGTCAAAAAGCATGACTATAGTTAATAACGGAAATAAAACCGTAAAACTTGATATTATTGGTCTAAATGAAAAAGGAATCTTAACCGCCGAATTTCCTCCAATGTTGCCTGCGGGCAAGGCTGACGGTATTAATTTAACATACCATATCGGTACGGGTAAAAATAGTTATGGAACCGTCAGAGATACTCTATGGCTTGTTGTTGATGGCAAAAAAAGTGAAAAACCGTTTATTGTATCGGCGGTTTGCACAGATGACTTTTCAAAAGTGGATAAGGAGACTGCTCCCGGTTTGAGGTTACAGCCGGCATTAGTGGATTTCGGTTTTAAAGCGCGCGGAAAGATATTCAAACAGACAATCACGATAGGTAATACCGGAAAGTCGGATTTGATTTTTCATGATATAGAATGTGGAAATGGAGCAAATATCGATTTAAAAGAAGGTACTGCGTTCAAACCCGGAGAAGAAAGAAACATTACTGTTTACGTGAAAAACTCCGATAAGGAAAACAAACAAACAAACGGCTATATCAATATTACAACAAATGATCCGGAACGTCCTATAAAAGAGTTACGTCTTCAGATCAGCACGAAGTAAATAAAAAAGAATCATTCGTATACTAATTACTAACCACTTAACTTACTAACTATTTACTAACTAAAATGAAAAAACTAACTGAATTATTGGGATTTGCAGCCATATTGGCTATGATATCCTGCTCCGGTAACTCATCTTATGAGTATCCTTTCCAGAATCCGAAACTCTCCATTGACGACAGAGTGGAAAATCTTTTGTCGCTATTGACCCCGGAAGAAAAAATCGGTCTTATGATGAACGGTTCAATCTCCATTGATAGTTTAGGTATTCCGGCCTATAACTGGTGGAGCGAAGCTTGTCATGGTATTTGTGTAAATGGTGCAACCGTCTATCCTCAGTCTATCGGTTTGGCTGCAACTTTTGATGCTGACCAACAGCTGGAAATTTATTCTACTATTTCGGATGAAGCACGTGCCCAGTGGAATACAACTGACCATAATCAGTTCGGAAAGACACGTGCAACAGGTGGTGCATGGCATCGGGGATTGTCCTTCTGGTGTCCTAACATCAATATTTTCCGCGATCCGCGCTGGGGACGCGGTCAAGAGACTAGCGGAGAGGATCCATATCTATCAGGTGTAATGGGTTCGGCCGTAGTTAAAGGCATGCAAGGCAATAACAAAAAGTACTACAAGACGCATGCTTGTGCAAAACACTATGCTGTTCACAGCGGTCCTGAGTCATCACGTCACAGATTTAATGCATCCGTTTCAATGCGCGATCTTTGGGAAACATATCTGCCTGCATTTAAAGAATTGGTTACCGATGCCAATGTACAGGAGGTAATGTGTGCATACAATCGTTATGAAGGTGAACCTTGTTGCGGTAGTGACCGCCTGTTAACTGAGATTCTACGAGATAAATGGGGCTTCAAGGCATTAGTCGTTTCCGACTGCGGAGCGATAAATAACTTCTACACAAAAGGACAACATGAAACTCATCCTGATGCTGCTTCTGCAAGTGCCGATGCAGTCCTCTCCGGTTGTGATATTGAATGCGGGACAAGTTACAATGCCTTATTGGAGAGCATGGAAAAAGGCTTGATTAGTGAAGCTGATATTGATGCTTCACTGCGCAGGATTCTTCGCAGCCGTTTTGAACTGGGGATGTTCGATCCGTCTGAAATGGATCCATGGAAAGACTTGGGAGAAGAGACAATCAGTTGTGATGCTCATACAGAACTTGCTAAAAAAGCAGCTCGTGAAGCTATGGTACTTCTAAAGAATAATAACAATATTCTTCCTCTTTCAAAAGACATAAAAAATATAGCTGTAGTAGGTCCAAATGCAGATAATGCCTCTATCCTATTCGGAAACTATAATGGTACTCCTACTGAAGCCAACACCTTATCTATATTAGGAGCCATAAAAAAGGCTGTTCCTAATACTAATATCATTTATGATCGTGCATGTGAGTTGGCAGATCCTTATCTTACTGTAAACCATCTCTCCGATATGAATGAAGGAAAAGGAATTTATGCCGAATTCTTTAATAATACAACTATGAGCGGAAATCCTGTAAACACGGGATACTATAATCAGATAAATATGCGTACTATGGGTGATTATCGTTTCGCTGATAGTGTTGAGATGACAAACTTCTCGGCTCGTTTAACCGGCTCATTCACATCAAACTTCACCGGTACAATGAGCTATTCAATAAGAGGAAATGATAAATATAAGTTCACTGTAAACGGAAGAACCGTTGCAGAACAAAAGGAACCCATGACAATGGGCAGAGGTTTCGGAGGATTCGGCGGTTTCGGACGTCAACAGCAACCTGCAACAGAATTCAAGGTTGTAAAGGGTCAGACCTATAAGATTCAGATTGACTACTCTAAGGGTGAAACCGGTTCCGCTTATTTATCATTTGATCTTACCGAACGCAAATTGGCAAAGTATGATGAATTAGCTCTTAGAGTAAAAGATGTTGATGCTATTATCATTGTAAGCGGTCTGTCAGCACGTCTCGAAGGTGAAGAGATGAATGTTCATTATGATGGTTTTGCAGGCGGTGACCGTACAAAGATTGAACTTCCTGATGTTCAGATTAATCTTATAAAGGCCATGAAGGCTACCGGTAAACCTGTAATTTTGGTTAACTGTTCAGGTAGTGCCATCGGATTTGCAAACATAGAGGACCAATATGATGCATTGATTCAGGCATGGTATGCCGGTCAGGCAGGAGGTATTGCGGTGGCAGATGTTTTATTTGGAGATTATAATCCAGCCGGTCGTCTACCGGTCACATTTTATAAGTCAACCGATCAATTACCGGACTTTGAGGATTATAGCATGAACAACCGTACATATCGTTATTTTAACGGCGAAGCTCAATATGCATTCGGTTACGGTCTGAGTTATACGACATTTGCTTATGGTGATGCTAAACTCTCAAAGAAATCCATAAAGGCAGGCAAAAGCGTTAAAATAACTATTCCGGTATCTAATACTGGTTCAAGAGATGGTGATGAAGTAGTTCAGGTTTACGTAAAACGTCTTAATGATGCAGAAGCTCCTATTAAGTCATTAAAAGGTTTCAAACGTATCAATATTGCTGCCGGAGAGACTGCAACAGTTACCATAGAATTAGACCGAAAGGCTTTTGAGGCTTATGATGAGTCTATTGACGAACTCTCTGTTAAGTCAGGTAAGTATCAGATACTTTACGGATCTTCCTCTCTTGACAAAGATTTGAAAGTTATAGATTTTGAGGTATTATAATTAATATTTCACATATAATAGAAAAAGGTGGCCTACTGGTCACCTTTTTTAGTAAGTTTGCATTAAATAAAAGATCATGAGGAAAATAATTTTATCAACATTCTTAATATTCTTTTCAAGTTTGGTTTATTCTCAATCCGAGACTAAAAAAGGCTGGAACTTCGGTGCTTTACCTAGTGTTGCATTTGATACAGACTTAGGGTTTCAATATGGAGCTCTGACAAATATCTATTACTATGGTGATGGTACCACCTACCCCGAGTATATACATTCCATATATTTGGAAACTGCATATACAACAAAAAAAAATGGAATATTTAGATTCAGTTTTGATTCAAAAAAACTGATTTCGGACCATCAAATAATCTTTGATATTGCATATACTCCCGATGAGATGTGCGATTTTGCCGGTTTTAATGGTTATCAATCTGTTTATAACAGAGATTGGGTTGATGATGAATCTTCCGATTATCGTTCCCGCGCATATTATAAGTTCAAACGAAACCTTCTGCGTATTAATGCCGATATAAAAGGTCAGATAGGTGGACCTTTCAAATGGAATGCAGGTATAGGGCTATTGGATTATTCGGTTGGAAGTGTCAATATAGACCGTTTAAACAAAGGCAAGGATGATAATGATAAATTACCTGCTATTGAAGGTATCTTTGAAAAATATCAGTCATGGGGACTAATTGATGCAGATGAAGCCAAAGGAGGACTATTTCCTTACATTCGCGGCGGTGTAACTTATGATACAAGAGACAGAACCGCGGCTCCTACAAAAGGTATATGGAGCGATATATTCCTCACATATACTGCTGCATTTGGAGATCAAAGCAAATATAACAGTTTAAAACTAAACGCCAATTTCTGTCAATATATTCCATTGTACGGACAAAATATCGTCTTTGCATATCGTCTTAGTACTCAATTGAGTCTTGCAGGTAACACACCTTTTTACATGAGTAGTTATCAAAACAATTTATTCATGAAACGTGTCATATACGAAGGTTTGGGCGGAGCAAGTACATTGCGCGGAGTCATGCGTAATCGTGCTATTTCATATGGTTTTGCTATTGCCAACATTGAGTTCAGAATCAAGTTGGCCAAATTTGATATCGGCAGACAACATTATTATGTTGCCATCAATCCATTATTGGATATGGGTGCTATTTTGCAACCTTTCAGTATTGATGAACAGTCCATACGTGATGCGGTCGCCGCAGGTGGTGAAAATATTGATGATTATTTTGATTTCAAAGAATCTGCTATTTACAGGCCTCATGTTTCAGGTGGTATGGGTCTTAAAGTAGCTATGAACGAGAATTTTATTCTTTCCGTAGACTGGGCCACTCCGTTTAACAAACAAGATGCATCGAAGACCTCAAATATGTACATAAAGATGGGATATTTGTTTTAAGTAACCCAATATTACTGGATAAAAAGATTAGTGCCCAGCGATAGTTGAAAAACTTACGCAGGGCACTATCTTTTTGAGGTTAATATCACTTTATATTATTCCTCTATATTTTGTTCATTTCCGAATCTATCTACCAACATTTTTACAAATTCATCACGCCAACACTCTCTATCATGAGCACCAGGGTATGCCCAATCATAGACCTTACCTCCTCTTTTTCTAATTGATTGAACCAGAAGTTGGAAATACTCATCATCAGAACTCAACTCTTCTTTAAGCCCCCAGCAAATATTGTATTCAATCTTCTGTTCCAACATTGGATAGCCGTCACAATTTGATGCTACAGGCGAAAAGCACCAATAATTAGCCATTAGCTCAGGATGCATCATGCTAAGTGTTATGCCGAAATCTGCACTATTTGATGTTCCATAATATATCATATTTTCTCTGGATTTCGATACAGAATAATTATCCTCAATCATTGTTATGAATTCATTAATGAAATAATTCATATGGTTATCAAAAATAGGTCTCAAAGTATCGTTATCCCTTGATAATGATTCAACATATTCCGCATTTCTATATGCAAGATCAAACCCGGGAATCTTATTTGTATTCTCGTATGAACATGCCACAACAATCGGTTTGATATAACCGTTATCAATCAAAGAATCAATCAGATGTTTATAATCTCCGGAAACAAGCACCATACCGTCTTCTGCATATATGACAGGATATTCATTCTTTTCCGAATAACCGGCTGGCAGATATATTCCTACACTCCTGCTTTCCGACAAACACTTGCTATCTATCTGAAATTCTCGATAGATAGACTCTTGATTACTCTGTTGTTTACATGCGGTAATAACAAAAATTGCCGCCAGACCAACCCATAACTTACTTTTCATAGTTTTTCCTCTTCCGTAATTAATGTTAATGCAAAGGTAATCATTTCATAGACTGATTAAACCATATTCAGAAATAATAATCTAACAATCGTCTTTATGTTAAAATAAAGGGCTTTGGGATTTAACAATGTGGTTTCAGACCTATATTAGTTCCAGAGTTCGCTTATGAAAAAGAATTACAAGTTTAATTAATAGTATTACTAAATGAAAAGAATCGCAAGTCTGTTTGCACTTCTAGTGACATCAACATCAATGCTGATGGCACAGAGTGGAAATCTCGAAATCAAAGGTTCAATTTTTGATTTTAACAGTGCTGAACCGCTTTATCCGGCGGCTATTCAAGTTTATTCACTCCCCGATTCAACCTATGTGAGTGGTTCATCGACAGATGAAAATGGTAACTTTGTTGTGAATGGCTTAAAAGCCGGTAATTTTGTAGCAAAAGCAACTTTCATGGGCTACATCAATACTGAAAAAAGTTTTACTTTAAGAGCTAATTCAAGAACGACCGACCTTGGAAAGATCACTATGAAAGGTGATGCTAAAATTCTTAGTGAGGTTGTAGTATCAGGGACATTGGCAAAAGTGCAAATGATAAACGATACAGTCGTTTTCAATGGTGAAGCATTCAAATTGCCTGAGGGATCTTCTCTTGAAGATTTAGTCAGAAAACTTCCCGGTGTACAGATAGGTAGTGACGGCCAAATTAAGGTGAACGGTAAAACAGTCTCCAAGATTTTAGTAAATGGTAAGGAATTCTTTGATAATGACCAGTCTGTAGCTCTTCAAAACCTTACAGCCGACATGGTAGAAAAGATTAAATCATACGAAAAGCAAAGTGACTTTGCCCGTCAAACAGGTATTGATGACGGTGAAGAGCAGACTGTACTTGACCTTACAGTCAAGAAAGGTATGGCTCAGGGATGGTTCGGAAATGCAAGTGTAGGTTACGGTCAACCTCTTCAAGATACGGAATTTGATGTTAATGATTTATATAATGTAAGCATATCTCTGAACAGATTTGCCGAAGACAGACAGTTTACTATTATCGCTTCTGCAGGACAATCAGCCGGTGGTGCAGGTGGCGGAAGTATGATGGGTGGCGGTGTAGGCGGCTTCGGTGGC
>CAYOGG010000026.1:0-13218 GCA_964403455.1 uncultured Bacteroidaceae bacterium
TCAGATAAATACTGCATTGAACCAATATAATCAGGAACGAACTTTTTTGGGATATGTAAGTGAGCCTGACAAAAAATATTTTGTTCATTTGGATGCCAATTATGAAGAGGTGTCACAAATTGAGGATTTAGTAGTTGCCCCTGGTCCCATATATTTAAAAGATGTTGCTACAATATTTTTTGATTATAAGGATGAGAGTACAATAAGTCGTGTTAACGGAAAAGATGCCATATCATTGACTCTGATCAATAGTACACAGGAAAATCTTATTGAGCTGTCAAAAAGGGCGAAAAAGCGCATTGATGAGATAAATGAAGAGATGAAATCGGAGGATCTGACTCTTGTAATTGAGTCTAATTCTGCTGATGAGATCAAGAATAATATTAATCAGATAGTCGGTCTCGGTATCACAGGCGGCCTTATTGCAGTATTGATTCTTTGGTTCTTCTTGAGAAATATCAGATTGGTAGCCTTTATAGCCATATCTATTCCTGTATCTATTTTTTCGGCTTTCAATATATTCTATATGATGGGTATTTCCATCAATAGTCTGACGTTGATAGGTATGGCTCTTGCAATAGGTATGCTACTGGATAACAGTGTGGTAGTCTTGGAGAATATATATCGTTTGTCGGGATATGGAATACCTCCTCAACAGGCTGCCGTCCAAGGGACATCGGAGGTGAAAAAATCGATTTTTGCCGCTACTTTAACTACCATAACGGTTTTTCTTCCATTTGTTTTCTCGGATGACGCGCTGATTAAACTGTTGGGTCAGCATATAGGAGTATCAATCATCTCTACTCTTAGTTTTTCTCTATTGGTTGCTATGACTTTTATCCCAATGGCGACAAGCATTATGCTGAAAAAGAACAAAGGGAAGAGTTCCTTATATGAACAGATATCCATAAATCAACGTTCTATACAGATATATGCCGTATTGTTGAAATCAAGTATTCGTAAACCCGCAGTCACCATTGTGGGTTCCATGGTTGTTCTGGTAGTTGCATTGACGTTTGCCATTAGTAAAAAAACCGATCAGAACCGTCAGGTAGATAGCGATAGAATAAATGTCACGGTGACAATGCCTACGGGAAGTACATTGGACAATACAAACGCCACTATGGAGATATTGGAGGCTAGATTGGACAGCTTCCCTGAAAAGAAAGATGTGATATGCAGAGTTCAGGAGGAGGAGGCTTCAATGACGATAGTTTTGAAGGATGACTATGTCAAGAAATTCGGAAAAAATATCGGTTCTATTATTGAAAATCTGAATACTCTTCTAAGTATTGACAATGTGGATGTTCGAATTACGGCAGGTTATAATAATAGAGGTTCTCAGAGCATGTCTGGGCTCTCTTCGCTTACCAGATTTATGGGTATGTTGGGAGTGGGAGATAATTCGGAACGTATTGTATTTAAAGGCTCCGATTTCGAAACCATGCAATTGGTGGCAGACGATATCCGATATTATCTGGAACAGATGGACTTTATAGGTAATGTCTATGCTACGAATCCGAGCCGTAGGCGTGAGATACATCTTAGTTTTGATCAGGTAACGCTCGCTTCATACAACATTACAAACGCGAATATTACGGCAGGATTGAATTCGCTTAACAGATCTATGAGTACAGGCTCTAATCTGAAAGTCGGTACGGATGAGTATGAGATTGTAATTGTTGAGGAAATGACTCAACAAGAAAAAGAAATGGAGCAATGGGACAAGACAGTTGACGACCTCAGTCATGTTATGATACCTGACGCGAATGGAGGCATGCATGAACTACAACAGATTGCCAATATTAAATATACTCGCGGAGCATCGGAAATACAACGTATTAACAGAGATCGTCAATTGACGGTATATTATTCGATTAATCAAAGTAGCGAACTGCCAAAGGATGTCTTGAAAGGATATCAAGATGATGTCGATAATTTGATTGCCAATTATAATTTACCAAACGGAATAGCAGTTGAGATAATCCGTGGAGATGATTCTATGAAAGAGTTTAAATTCTTGATATTGGCATCTTTGATATTGATTTTCATGATATTGGCCTCTGTATTCGAGTCTGTTTTCACACCATTTGTGTTGCTGTTTTCCATTCCTTTGGCTGCAATAGGCTCTTTATTAGGATTGATATTGTCCGGTAACAGTTTGCTTAATGCCAATACATTGATGGGCTTTTTGATATTGTTAGGAGTAGTAGTCAACAATGGTATTATCTTAATCGATTATACCAATATACTTAGAAAAAGAGGGTATAACCGCAATCGTGCTATTATTACCAGCGGTTTTTCTCGCTTGAGGCCGATACTTATTACCACAATTACCACAATAGTAGCTATGTTGCCTATGGCTATGGGGGATAAAGACTATGCAGGAGCCATAGGTGCTCCTTTTGCCATAACAGTGATTGGCGGTTTGTCGTTCTCGGCGGTATTGACATTGATACTTATACCTACCGTATATATCTCTATGGAAAATATGCTACGTTGGTATCGTGGTTTGAGTAGTGTGACTCATATTATCCATGCCGTGTTGTATATCATTGGTATTATTATCATTTATGTAAAGGTGGATGGAATGTTTATGCAACTACTTTATGTTATGTTGCTTACTGTACTTATTCCGGGAATAACTTACTTCATTAAAAACTCAATTCGTGTAGCAGATAGTAAGATTATTGATAATGATGAGCCAATAGTGATAAAGATTAGTAACCTGGTTAAGATATATGATTGGGATAGTCTGTTTTTACGTCAATGGAAGAGTGGTCTAAATATTAGAAAAAGATTAGGATTGGCTAAAAAGTATCATCATTTGAGAGATTTTATAGGCTTGTCGTGGCAGGTTGTGTTCTTTATCTACACAGGTTATTTGGCAATATCGTATTTTGAGAAAAATATCTGGATTCTTTTGATGTCTATTGTGACTTTTGCCGGTGTCTTCGGGATATGGAAGAAAATTCGTCAGTATTTAGTATTCAAATTCGATGGCGAAAATAAGATTATAAGAATAATAAGCAAACTTATGTACTGGGGCTTGCCTATATTAACATTATTGTTTCTGAATTCACGTTTCGAGAGTACAGGATTGGTTATTTTCATATCTATAGTATGGATACTTGGATTGATCATTAATAGTACTTCCAACTATTTATATGATAATGATATTAATATAGAACGTTTGGAAGGACGGTTTTCAGGGATCAGAAGGACATATTTTTTCTTGGTTAAGAAGATACCTCTTATCGGTAAGCGTAAGAAACCGTTCAAGGCACTGCGTGGAGTAAGTTTTGAGATACATACGGGTATGTTCGGACTTTTGGGACCTAATGGTGCGGGAAAATCCACATTGATGCGTATTATAACCGGTATTTTAAAACAGAGTTACGGTACGGTTTGGATTAACGGGTTGAATACTATTCAATATCGAGAGGAACTTCAAAGTCTGATTGGTT
Source organism: uncultured Bacteroidaceae bacterium (assembly GCA_964403455.1). GTDB lineage: Bacteria > Bacteroidota > Bacteroidia > Bacteroidales > Bacteroidaceae > Colenecus. The sequence continues at coordinate 3,468 of CAYOGG010000026.1, forward strand.
TCCTTCCTCAGGAGTTCGGCATGTATGAATCAATGTCGGCTTGGGATTTCCTGGATTATCAGGCAATTCTAAAAGGTGTTATTAATAAGGAGATTAGACAAAAGAGATTGGAATATGTACTTCAGGCTGTTCATATGTACGAACAAAAAGATGCTGATATAAATTCTTTTTCAGGAGGTATGAAACAGCGCATAGGTATTGCGTTGATATTATTGAATCTGCCTCGAATTCTTGTAGTTGATGAACCTACTGCCGGACTTGACCCGCGGGAAAGAATTCGTTTCCGCAACCTTTTAGTAGAATTGAGTCGTGATAGAGTTGTGATATTCTCTACCCACATCATAGAAGATATTGCCAGCTCTTGTAATCAGGTAGTTGTTATAGATAAGGGATCTCTAAAATATTACGGTCTACCTTCAGCTATGATACATATAGCTAAAGATAAGGTATGGCAGTTTGATATTGATGCAGAGAGGTTTGATGAATTGGATGCCAAATTAATTGCAAATCATATTCAGAATGGTGACAAGATAAGGGTTCGTTACATTTCAAGTACATCTCCGTTTGAAGGAGCTGAATTGGTTGAACCTAATTTGGAAGATGCGTATTTGTGCTTATTGAAGAATATTTAAAAGTTATAATAATGGATATTTCAAATATAATGAAGGCATATATTAAAGTGGCCTTATATAATATGAAAATTATATTCTCCGGCAAGTTTATTTGGTTTATGATAGTCGGAGTGATATTATTCGGCCTACTTATGTTCTCAAGAGCTTATGAGGGATCACCGCTTAATGAAGGAGTTATATATTCACAGCTCCTGATACCGGCTCTTTTGCTTGTATTTTATCCGTCTAGTTTCGGAATACAGAATGATGCGGATAATAGAATATTGGAAATATTATTCGGTATTCCAAACTATATGTACAAGGTTTGGTTATTCAGATTGCTAATGATTTATATTGAGGTTTATTTTATTATTGTAGTCTATGCTCTTTTGGCAGATGTGCTATTGTTTCCTAACAATCCGTTTGAAATGGCAGCACAACTGATGGTCCCGGTAATGCTTTTCGGCAATATGGCTTTTTTTTATTCGACAATAACCAGAAATGGAAATGCTACAGCTGTTTTGATTATTCTAACCTCAATACTTCTACTGATATTGTCAACCACACTATTGAAAAACAAGTATTGGAGTGTCATTATTAATCCATTTGATTTACCTGAAAATATTCATTCTACGGTATGGGAAATAACACTGATAAAAAACCGTATATTGATGATTGTTGCAGGTATAATATTTCTAATGTCAGGATTGTTTAATCTGCAAAAGAGAGAAAAGTTTCTATAATTCTCAGAAGATATTTCTTAAAACAGTGCTACAGGTTACTTGTGACACTGTTTTTTCTTGTCAAGAAAGGTATTAAGTATCTCCGGTGTAGTTTTCCAACGATTGTGCATCCACACCCACTGTACCGGATTCTCCTTAATTATGGATTCGATTACATCGTTATATTTTTGAGTGTTATATCGATATGTCTCTATATCGGTAGTCTTTGTCTCAAAAGGAACCTCCGGCAATATTTTGAATGTGTAGGTGTCTGTAGATTCGTTACGTACGGTGTACATTGGTACCAAAGATGCTCCTGTCTCTTGTACAAGGCGTGCACATCCGATAGGTGTATAAGCATCTTTTCCGAAAAACTTTAAAAATTCTCCACGAATATTCATACTGTCCTGATCAATCATGATTATCAGACATTTACCTTGTGATAACTCATTTAGAAGTATCTCGTAGCAGTGATCTCTGGTAATGTTTTTCATACCTCGTGATTCACGCATATCAATCATCAATCTATTAAGTGCCGGATTTTTTATTCTACTGCTGACTCCAAGTGTAGGATAACCGAGAATGGGTGGCATAATGGCTGAGAACTCCCATCCGGGAGTATGTACTACCATACAAAGAACACCTTTCCCTCGATTATAGGCTTTTTGAAGATTATCTTCACCTTCAAAGGTGAAATATCTTGAGAATTGGTCTTTAGTTTTCATCTTAGAGAAAAGAGAATAGTCTGTAAATGTTTTACCCAAACATAAATATAGCTTTTTACCGATATTATCATACTCATCAGGATATGATGACGGACCGAATGCAGTTTCCAGATTGGATTCAATTGCTCTACGGGTCTTATTCGTGAGAGAGTATATCAGTACCGCTAATGTACCATGCCATTTGAGAAGTATTTTTCTATTTAAAAAACGTCCGAGACTGAACATAGATTGAAGTAGGTGGTAGAGAAGAAAATCTCTTACCGGTCTGATAATATATATCTTAAATTTAGTGGCCATTTCCGGTTTTTGATATTTGGTATGCAAAAGTACATTAAACGAGAGATAATGCTGGTATTTCGCATCTAAAATTAAGGATAGATTTCAAGTACATATTACCAAAGGTTCTGTTGTGCATTATTTTTTATTAAAGGACTGCCAAAATCGCAGGCTTTTGAAAGAAAATCAGTATTTTTGTCAGTCATATAGTTTATGTTGTTATGAATATTGAAGATGTACAAAGAATAAAACAACGCTTCCAGATTGTCGGAAACTCACCTGAATTGAATCGTGCAATAGATGTTGCCATGCAGGTTGCTCCTACGGATTTATCTGTTCTTATAACGGGAGAAAGTGGAGTAGGTAAAGATGTATTTCCAAAGATTATACACGAGAATAGCATAAGAAAAACCAAAAAATACCTTGCCGTCAATTGTGGTGCTATTCCGGAAGGTACTATTGACTCAGAATTATTTGGACACGAGAAAGGTTCCTTTACAGGTGCAATAAATGATAGGAACGGTTATTTTGCAGAGGCGAATGGCGGTACGATATTTCTTGATGAGGTGGCAGAATTGCCTTTAGCTACTCAGGCACGTTTACTACGCGTGTTGGAATCCGGTGAATTCATAAAGGTAGGTTCATCAAAAGTGGAAAAGACGGATGTACGCATAGTAGCCGCAACTAATGTTGATTTGTCCAAAGCTATCGATCAAGGTAGATTCCGTGAGGATTTGTTTTATCGTTTGAGTACGATTCCGATTAAGGTACCGCCCCTATGCGAGCGTGGTAATGATATTGTTCTGTTATTTAGAAAGTTTGCTGTGGATTGTGCTGAGAAGTATCGTATGCCGGTAGTTCAGTTGACGGATGATGCAAAAGAGATGTTAGTGACTTATCATTGGCCGGGTAATATTCGTCAGTTGAAAAATCTTACTGAACAAATATCCATAATGGCAACTCAACGTTTAGTGACAAAAGAGGTGTTGCACGATTATCTTCCTGATAGTAGAAATAGATTGCTACCTACTTTGACGGGTGGTAAGGGGCATACAGAGAGTTCATTTGAGAATGAAAGAGAAATATTATACAAGGTTCTTTTTGATATGCGTCGTGATATTACAGACCTTAAGACTCAAGTGAATAATATATCTCAAAAGACTCAGGTTCAACCCGCTCCTGTTTCCATAATAACTCAAAATGAAAATGAGCCGGTAATGCAGGGTGCTTCGAATAAGCATTTGGATGATGATATTCAGGATACTGAAGTATATGTAGAAGAGACTCTTTCATTGGATGAGGTAGAAAAAGATATGATTAAACGAGCATTGACAAAACATGGCGGTAAAAGGAAAAATGCTGCTGAAGATCTGAATATCTCGGAGAGGACATTATACAGGAAGATTAAAGAATATAATTTAGGTTGATTCATTATGAAGATATTTCGAATAGTATCGTGTGCAGTTGTTGCCGTTTTGTTTGCGGCATGTTCCATTTCCTATAAACTTAATGGCGCTTCTATTGATTATAATGTTATCAAGACAATAACATTGGAGCCTTTTACCAATCGCGCGGCCTATCAATGGGGTCCTATGGTTTCAATGTTCAATAACTCACTGAGTGATATTTATGTACGTCAGACCAAACTGCGTCAGGTAAAACGTGATGGAGATCTCGTCCTCTCAGGTGAGATAACTTCTTATGATCAAACCAACAAATCTATATCGGCAGATGGATATTCTTCTATGGTTCAGTTGAAGATGACAGTGAAGGTGACGTATAAGAATAATAAAAATAGTGAGGAAGGTTTCGAAAAGTCATTTTCTGCTTCGAGAGAATATGATTCCTCACAGCAGTTGTCTTCAGTTCAGGAAGAGTTGGTTCAACAAATGATAGATGAGATAGTAGATCAGATTTTTAATGCCACTGTTGCAAATTGGTAATGAAAAAGTATAGGACAGACAGGACAATGTCTCTGATAGATTCTTTCTTACAGACACAAAATATTGGCGATGAATCCACGAATATTGAGATAGTCTCTTCGGACTACATAAACTCATATCTGAATTCCAAGCCTGATATACCTGATAATCCGACTCAGTCAGTTTTGAAGTCTAAAAGCGAAGTTCTGCTTGATGCTTTCCTAAATAACTCCAACGAAAAAATAGAGTTATTATCTCCTAAAAAGGATAATCGCAGTTCTATTACTGAAGAGGATAATGAATCTGAAAACTCATCAAATCCATTGAACGAACGATGTTTTACTCAGACTTTGGCCCGAATATACCTAAAACAACATAAGTATGATAAGGCAATGGAAATAATTCGCTCTCTATATTTGAATTTCCCGAATAAAAATATTTACTTTGCGGACCAAATTCGTTTTTTGGAGAAACTGATAAAGATTAATCAAAACTTAAAATAAAAGATGTATACGTTTTTGCTTATCGTCATCGTAATAATGGCAGTAATTCTTTGCTTCGTTGTTACGATTCAGAATTCAAAAGGTGGTGGACTTGCAGCAGGCTTCTCATCTTCAAATCAGATCATGGGTGTTCGCAAGACAACTGACTTACTGGAGAAGACTACATGGACACTTATAACAGCAATAGTTGTTTTGTGCGTATTAACTGCGTTTGTAGGTAAACCTAAAGCAGCTAGTAATGACTCAATAATGATGGAGTCAGCGACAGAACAACAGATGGTTAATCCGGAAACGACTCCGGTATATGAGGCTCCGGTTACTATTGAGGATGTTCCTACAACTCCTAGTACAGAGACTCCTGCTTCCAACTAATTGATTCCTATTGGAAAATATGAAGATGGCCTCTATTTTTTAGGGGCCATCTTTTTATTATTAAACTAAAAGCTGTTATTCAATCAATGCAGATGCGCCCAATATGGCTGCATCGGATTCATTAAGTGCGGAATATAGAACGGTGATCTTGTTCTTCCATATGGTCATCAAATTTTCATTCATTGCCCTTACCATCGATTCGTGAAAGAAATCTCTTGATTTTGTCATACCACCGAAAAGTACTATTGCTTCAGGTGAGCTGAATTTTACAAAATCTGCCAATGCATGTCCCAATATAGTGCCGGTATAATTAAAAATTTCCTTAGCTATCTCATCTCCTTTTACGGCGGCTTCAAAAACATCTTTTGATGATAGAGTGTCAAGTTTTATTGAACGAAGCAGAGACGACCTATTGTCTTCATTTAATACCTGTTTTGCCGTTCTTGCCACTCCTGTTGCACTGGCATATGTTTCAAGACAACCTCTCAAACCGCAACCGCACGGACGTCCATCATGTACGGCACATACGTGTCCTAATTCTCCGGCAAATCCGTCGTGTCCATATACCAACTTACCGTCAATTACGATACCGCTTCCCACTCCTGTTCCAAGTGTTATCATTATGAAGTTCTTTATGCCGCGCGCAATTCCGTATCTCATTTCACCCATTGCCGCTGCATTTGCATCATTTGTGATTGTAGTAGGTAAGCCGGTATGCTCACGAAGCATTTGTGCAAATCTTACTATGACGGGTTTCCCGTTTTTGTCTTTACACCATTTTAGATTGGGAGCATATTCTATTGTGCCGTTGTAATAATTAGCATTTGGAGCACCTATACCAATCCCAATAATGGAACCTTTTGATTCGGTTTCACTTACAAGACGACTTATAGCGTTTGTGAGGTCTGATAAATATTCATCCAGTTCCGTCTTAAGAGATGAAATTGTACACTGTGCAATTATAGTACCTTCAGAATCGACAACTCCGCATTTTGTGGATTGGCCACCTATGTCTATACCTATTCTCAGTTCATTTTTCATATTCAATTTCCTTGTTCAGTTTCAGACCTTTTTGCGTAAAATACATTTAGCTTATCTTGGTAGTATTTATTCACTTTTTCCCATTCGTAGTAGTGCTCGAACACCTTTCCTTTTGAATCACGATATGATTCGACAGGAAGATTGGCTTCTTTTTCGTTTAAAAGAGCCTTAACTAAAATAGGACCCTTTTTACTTTTATAGAAAACCAATTGTAAGTTACTACCCATATGTACAATATCGTAATCAACCCATTTGTCTGCAACTTTTTCCAAGTCGGATACGGACCATTCACAATCGTTGATCTCCATAAGACATAAAAGAGGGAAGAGTGCGGTGTCGTGCCCGTATCTTAAATTGGCATTCGTGGAACCGTCTTTTATTGATGCATTCGCTTTATCCAAAATATCTTGAAGGAGAGTCGCATGACCGTAAGGTACTATTTCATCCGTGAGAGGAGAGAATGCGGAAACCGAATACCAGTAAATATTGTTCATAGTGAAATTATCATACCATTCGTCATAAGTAAAAACATCATCCAGATTGAAACCCAAATCATGGCTTTGCATGTTTGCTGCAACTTCGTATATTTGGTTATATAGAGACTCCGAACGGTCTACTACGGCAGCGGATATCATTCTGGGCTGTTGTATGCTACCTTGGGCTGCACGCATGGAGACAGGTATCTGCATCTGATATTGCGTGATAAACGTTGTATCGCTGAATAGTGCGGCCATAAGTCGCTGGGGATGAGTATGGCGTGCATTAAACTGCGAAACAGCCGCATTCCTTTCCATGCTGTTTTTTGCACTGTTTATAAATCTGTCTTCAGTATTCATATAGTAAACGTCATATCCACTGTCATCATAGTCGATAGTCATTTTCGGTAGCAAGCGGGCAAACTCCATCAGAGCCGATGTCATACTGGCCATCACCCTATGAGATGTGGTAGAACGAGCTGTTATGATAGCTTTTTTATTGAATATTGTAGGAAAGTTCTTTACCATACGGTATGCAATTTCGCGATGTTGCTTTTTTCCTTTTGCCGTAAGATCACCTAAACGTCCGTCAGCATCATTTTTCATAATTTCCAGACGGTTCATTACACTCTTTCCGAATTCAGAGAGAACGCCTTTGTCATTTGCCTCTTTAAGAATATTATAAGGGCCCTCATATTGTGGAGTATTAAGCAGGTAACGTGAACCGTGTCTGCCGTAGTGACTCATGTAAAATGGCGAATATCCTTTTGGTGCATCTGAATAGGTCACTGATGGGGCTATGTATTCTTTCATACTGCCACCGAACAGATAGAGATTGTCAGCAGTAATGTTATCTTTGGATACTATTTCAGCATATAAACTAAGGGAAAAAAAGGAAAGTAAGAAGACGGAAATTAAAGTTTTATTCATAACCTAAATAGTGTAATATAGTGATTCGTAAGTCGGTCACTAATTTTTTATCTGCGAATATAGTGAAAAGTTGTCTTAGGTCAAATATTTCTTTTACCGCTATTATATTTTTTCTTACTTTTGTAGCTATATAATTTAGAACGTAATTATCAAATAATAATAAGATGAGTAACAGTAAAGAATTGATGAATAAGGCAGCGAACAACATTCGTATCCTTGCTGCTTCTATGGTCGAAAAGGCTAATTCAGGTCATCCGGGCGGTGCCATGGGCGGTGCAGATTTCATTAACGTGCTTTTCTCGGAGTTCATGGAGTTTGATCCCGAGAATCCGAAATTTGAAGGCCGTGATCGTTTCTTCCTGGATCCGGGTCATATGGCTCCGATGCTATATTCTCAGTTATCATTAATCGGTAAGTTTTCAATGGAAGAACTTGCCCATCTGCGTCAGTGGGGTTCAATTACTCCGGGTCATCCGGAACGTGACATCGAACGTGGCATTGAAAATACATCCGGACCATTAGGTCAGGGACATGTATTTGCGGTAGGTGCTGCTATAGCAGAGAAGTTCCTTGCAGCGAAATTGGGAGAGGAGGTGATGAATCATACCATCTATACTTATATTTCGGACGGTGGCGTTCAGGAAGAGATTTCTCAGGGTGCAGGCCGTATTGCCGGTACTTTAGGTCTTGATAACCTGATAATGTTCTATGATTCCAATGATATTCAGTTGTCGACAGAGTGTTCAGCAGTTACATCTGAAGATACTGCTGCCAAGTATAAAGCTTGGGGCTGGCATGTAATTGAGATAAACGGAAACGATTGTGATCAGATCCGCAAGGCATTGAATGAGGCAAAAGCCGTAAAGGGTCAGCCTACGCTAATCATTGGTAAGTGTATAATGGGTAAAGGTGCTCTGAAAGCCGATGGTTCAAGTTACGAACGTAATTGCAAGACTCATGGTGCTCCATTAGGCGGTGAAGCATATATCAACACGATCAAGAGCCTTGGAGGTAATCCGGAGAATCCTTTCCAGATATTCCCTGAAGTTAAAGAAATGTATGCAAAACGTACTGCTGAGTTGAAGCAGCTATGTGCAAAGAAATATTCAGCAAAGGCTGCTTGGGCTGCTGCAAATCCTGATAAGGCTGCAAAACTTGAGGAATGGTTTAGCGGTTCTGCTCCTGTTGTAGACTGGAGTAAGGTACAGCAAAAAGCTGATGATGCTACTCGTAATGCCGGTGCCGCCGTATTGAGCGTATTGGCCCAGCAGGTAGAGAATATGATCTGTGCCAGTGCCGATTTATCCAACTCGGATAAGACAGACGGTTTCCTGAATAAGACACATGCATTTGTAAAGGGTGATTTCTCAGGAGCATTCTTCCAGGCCGGTGTCGCTGAATTGACAATGGCTTGTTGTTGCATAGGTATGGCTCTTCATGGAGGTGTTATCTCTGCATGCGGAACATTCTTCGTTTTCTCGGATTATATGAAACCTGCAGTTCGTATGGCTGCCTTGATGGAACTTCCCGTTAAGTTTATCTGGACACATGATGCCTTCCGCGTAGGTGAAGACGGACCTACACATGAGCCTGTTGAACAAGAGGCTCAGATACGTCTCATGGAGAAATTGCAGAATCATCATGGTCAAAACTCAATGCTTGTACTTCGTCCTGCCGATGCAGAAGAAACAACTGCAGCCTGGAAACTTGCTATGGAGAATATTTCAACTCCTTCAGCACTTATCCTATCCCGTCAGAACATTAAGAATATGCCTGCAGGCAATGATTACAGTCAGTCAGCAAAAGGTGCTTACATAGTAGCCGGTTCAGATGCACAATATGATGTAATCTTGTTGGCTTCAGGTTCTGAGGTTGCAACTCTTGTTGCAGGTGCAGAGCTTCTACGTGCTGACGGAATCAAATGTCGCATAGTAAGTGTACCTTCAGAAGGTCTGTTCCGTAGCCAGTCTAAGGAATATCAGGAGGAGATTCTGCCTGTCAATGCTAAAAAGTTCGGTCTGACGGCAGGTCTGCCTGTCAATCTGGAAGGACTTGTAGGTGCTAACGGTAAGGTATGGGGACTTTCTTCATTCGGATTCTCTGCTCCATACAAGGTGCTGGATGAGAAGTTAGGTTTCACGGCAACTAATGTTTATAATCAAGTTAAATCTCT
>CAYOGG010000027.1:0-13000 GCA_964403455.1 uncultured Bacteroidaceae bacterium
TTTTTCGCTCAGGGGAGTTACAAGATGCAAGTAACTCCGAAATATGATCTGATGTTCAATTTTAAATACGCGAATGATTATATGCGGTATTTGAATCCTGATACCACATTGATGTATATTGACAATGAGTTCATTCAGCAAGAAATATATTTTTCTGTGGCAAATAAATACTCTATATCACCCGTTTGGGATGTCTCTTTTTCAACAGACTATATATGGAATACTCTTGATGCGTCTTTGCGTAATTTTGTATATCCCAGACGAAACACATTGTTGATTGCAGCGGCTACCGCATTAAGTACAGGTCCGATGAAGGCGCAAGCCAGCATTCTGGAAACATTTGTGGATGAGAATGTGAATCGTCAACGACAGGATGGCTCCTCGAGTGAAAACAATCAGTCAAAAGCGGCTGACAACCTGAGCGAGCTTACTCCTGCTGTTTTCTTTTCATACAAGCCATTTTTTAGTAAAGAGTTGTATTTCAGAGCGTTTTATAAAAGAATATTTAGAATGCCAACATTCAATGATCTGTATTATACTGATATTGGCAATATAACATTAAAGCCGGAGTACACAACTCAATATAATATCGGGACACAGTATAGTTTAATTCCCGGCACATTTCTAAATAACCTGACCTTTAAGGCCGATTTCTATTATATTGAGGTAACAGATAAAATTATTGCCGTTCCAAAGGGCAATGGGCAATATAGATGGCTAATGATGAATTTGGGCTATGTGAAAATACATGGAGCTGATTTGTCTATGAATGCGGTATGTCAATCGAAGAATGGCTTAATACTCAATATTAATGCAGTATGTACATATCAGAGAGCTCAGGACTTCACTAATCCTAATGACAATGATCCGGAGGCCGGCACATACGGAGGCCAGATAGCCTATATCCCTCGTATCAGTGGATCAACCATCGTGAACATGAGTTATAAGTCATGGAATATGAATTACAGTTTTATTTATGTGGGTGAAAGATATCATAACTCCTCTAACATCAAGGCAAACTATGAGCAACCTTGGTACACACATGATATGACCATTGGCAAAAAGCTACGGTTCAAACGTATTGAAACAGATCTTTCTTTAGAAGTGAATAATATTTTTGATCAGCAGTATGATGTTGTTCTAAACTATCCTATGCCAGGAAGAAATTATAAACTTATCTTCAAATTTAAAATATGAGACACTCTTTATTATCCTTGTTCGGAATTTCGATTGTATTCTTCTTTGTTACCTCTTGTAGAAAGGATTCCGAAATTTTCATACCGGAAATAGTTGAATTGCCTTCCGATTCAATCCCTGTCGATTCATTGAATAATGATAACAAACTTGTGGGTTTTTATCTTCTTAATGAAGGTAACATGGGTAGTAATAAAGCTACTCTAGACTATTATGATTTTACTTCCGGCGAATACCAGAGGAATATTTTTGCGGCCGCTAACCCGACAGTTCCCAAGGAACTTGGAGATGTAGGTAATGATATTGGCATATACGGTTCAAAGTTATATGCTGTTATCAATTGCTCAAACAAGATTGAGGTTATGGACAAATTTACTGTAAAAAGATTAGGGCAAATAGATATTCCAAATTGTCGTTACATTAAATTTCATGAAGGCTTTGCTTATGTAACATCTTATGCAGGGCCTGTAGAGATAAATCCTGATTATGAACAAACAGGTTATGTAGCAAAAGTTGATACCTCAACTTTTCAGATAGTGGATCGTTGTCTGGTAGGTTTCCAACCCGACGAGCTGGAGATAGTAGGTAATAAGATTTATGTTGCAAATTCAGGGGGATATATGGTTCCGAATTATGAGAATACGGTTTCGGTAATCGATATTAATAGTTTTACTGAGATTAAACGAATTCCTGTAGAAATTAATCTACATCGTCTTGAGGCAGACAAGTACGGTAATTTATGGGTCAGTTCCCGTGGAGACTATTATGATGTCCCTTCAAAACTCTATTGGATTGACACCAAAACGGATACTTTTGGAGGCTCTTTGGATATTCCGGTTTCCGAAATGACACTTGATGGTGACTCGCTCTATCTATATAGTACGGAGTTCAGTTATACCTCAATGGATTGGAATATCACATTTGGAATTATTGATGTGAAAAACAAATCAATAGTTACCCGTAACTTTCTTGCAGATGGAGCTGAGAAAAAGATTACAATGCCTTACGGTATTATGATAAATCCAATCAATAAAGACATTTACCTTACTGATGCAGCCAACTTTATATATCCCGGTTCTTTGCTTTGTTATGATCGTTACGGTCATAACAAATGGCAGGTAAGGACAGGAGATATACCTGGCCATTTTGCTTTACTGTACAAATAATAATAATTATTCAATTAATAAGCCGTTACAGGAGGCGGCGCGGTGAGAATCCGCAAGTAATATAATGAGAATAACAATTACCAGATTTTTAATGCTTCTTCCAATTGCGATAAGCATAATGTGTAAAGTTTCGGCTCAAACACCGGGAGTTTATACTTTTACGTTCAATGTCCCAAAAGACGCCAAGGTCTTTGTTGGTGAAAAAGATAGAAATGTAACAGTAGCAGGCAATTACCTTAAAAAACACTACATTCCTTTCACCGAAAAACAAGCTGTATATGTTGCCGAAACCGATTCAAGCAATATTTGGTATTATAATATCTCCGGTAAGCATAATTATCGAGTAAGCGAAGAAGGAGGTATCACACATGTTGGAGTTTTTTATCCAAGTACTATAGATACAACACTAGTATTCACTGACACACAGTTGAAGGAATATAGCCCAAAAGTAATAGATCATAATGTAAATCATCTTGCCGGTAGAAATGTGGCTGATGTATTTCTGAATATCAATTCAAAAGGTTATCTTACTTTGCCTCTGCGATCAGATACAACCTTTCAGATTGTAAATTGTCGCAACTGGCAGGCTATAGACACTGACATAAACAATTATTTTATCGATCCGGATTTTCATTATACGGTAATAAATGAAAAAGGGGAACCGGACAATACTGTTGTTACGGTTAGCGATAGCGGTAAAATAACTCCTGTAAGTGCTGGAACAGCCATTGTTCTTGTCACTTACGATGCGATGATGTGTCATCACACAACCAATGTTGCCGGAGTACCCGCACTTTTCAGTGCTATATGGCCTGAGAATACAGGAGTGTTCGTAGTTTCTATTGATGCTCCTGAATCAGGCATAAAGTCAAATATGCTTATCAATGAATATTGGAGCAGTATAAATGGCACTGATAAAGTAGATAGTACTTTAATAGATGCAGAACATGACGTTCTTTACTATGAGGCTTCTAAGGGCAGTTTTCCATATACTTTTAAACCGGAAGGCGTTACCGAGGTTTTATTGGCCAACCCAATTGTTGGTGAAGACAGTCTGTCTTATGACGGTTTCACAACAGACAGCGTTACGACAAACTCGGATGGAAGTTATACTGTAAAATTGACCTTTGGAAGAAATATAGTAAAACTAGTCTCGGCAAAAGGGACGGATTATCAGATTGTTACAGCTAAACCTGTTACATATACAATTAATAATGAGTCACATCCCGAACAGGAACTACGGCCCGGTGACGAGGTTTCGGTGCTGTTTAATACACTGTATCATCCAAGCAACAAATTGGCCGGCATCTATAATATGTCTGCAGGAATACAGTATACCGGTAATGATACAAACTTTCCTTTGATTCTTGGTCCCGGTCAATATACATTTGCCAGTCGTGCACAGAAGTATACAGTTACAATTCCTGAGGATTATTCAGGGGATGAGTATATGCTGACCAACGGAGTTATCAAGGTAAAGGGTTTCGGAAGCTATTATGGTGAACACCGCAATATAACATTGCAAAGCGGAGTAGCGCCTAACTTAAACGCAGGTGTGCGAACCGGTTATTTCGGTGTACTTCCGGATATTTCCATTTCCTTAAGTAATCTGACAAGTGTCTCCACATTGATTGCAGATTATAATATAGTCTCTTCAATGCCATTTGCTGACAAGATTGAAATTAATTCTTCAAAGGACGATATAGCCATATTATATGACTTATCGGGTAAAATAATCCAAAAGGTAAAAATAAGTATGGGATATAATATTATTAATACTAACACTCTCCAGGAAGGAGTATATATATTAAAATGTGGTACTAAAAGCATTAAAGTAGTGAAATGATGGTGTAAATTGTAGATATCTAATAAACTTTCTGAGAATTAGTTCTATAAACGAGCTCTGAAAAATCCTTTTTGAAAAGAGGCCTCAAGAATCTGCTAAATTAGATTCTCGAGGCCTCTTGATATTATATGCAATATTTATTATTGGGTTTTTGAGTTTCTACATATAACAATTTACTATTCTTGTTGATGCTTTGAACAATATTCTATCCATTAATCAATTATTTGAACAGCATAACAGTATAAACGATATAACATATAAAAAGTATAGCACCTGAAATACGGCCCAATACACCATTATTATAGTTGGTAAATGACTTTAGGGACTTAGTCTGTTTGAATAGCTTAAGGTTATTTTTCCAAGGCATGATGAGCAACATCAACAAAACTGAAAAAGCTATCATCAAAGTGAAATCATTCACATAGTAAACAAAATCAAATTCAATAGGATGTATGCTGGATGATATTCCGAGTACACATAAAATATTGAATATATTGGAACCGATAATGTTTCCAATAGATATATCCATCTCCTTTTTTAATGCTGCCGCCAGCGACGCCGCCAACTCCGGCAGACTGGTTCCTAATGCAACTATTGTCAACCCGATGACCTTTTCACTTATATCGAACATGTGAGCTATACCGGTAGCACCGTCAACAAGCAAGTCTGCACCAAAAGATAGTCCTATACATGAGGCAACAACCACAATAACAGCCAATAAGAATGGCATTTGTTTCTCACTTAATTCTTGATTATGGTCATTTTCACCGCTTACTCGACCAAAGTAAATTGAAATTACAGTGAATAGTACAATTCCAATAAATAATATTATGCCTTCAGCATGTGACAATCCGTTGCCTGTGAATGAAAATATACCCAACAAGATAGAAACAACTATCATGACAAGTCCGTCAATTGCAACGGATTTTTTCTTTACTGCAATAGGACAGATACATGCCGTTAATCCCAATATAAAACCAATATTTATCGTATTGGAACCTATTACATTACCTATTGCTATTCCGGAACTGCCCTTTACTGCGGCATCCAGACTGACTAACAGTTCAGGCGCCGAAGTACCAAAAGCAACTATAGTCAGACCGATGACAAGAGATGATAATTTGAATTTTTTGGCAATAGCTACACCTCCATCAACTAAATAATTTCCCCAAAAAAGCAGTAAGACAAATCCGCCAATTAGTTCAAGGTACATCTTTATTATTTCCATACATTATTCAATTATTCTGCAAAGTTATGAAACTGCTTCCACATTTATATGATATTCAAAGAATATCCGGATATGTTTTGTTTGAAAAAAGCATTTCGAATAATCACAAAATACTACAGCTTCAAAATGAAATAATCAAAACAGGCATATTTATATCACAAAGGTAGTATTTGTGAATAATTAATCATTATGACGAAACATGACTCACGTGATTAGTTATCTATCCATGATGCTTTGGAGATTACTCGTCAAGATGGTCGTAAGTTGTTGGTTGAGGTACAACAGCATATTGGTGAAGATATAGTCAGAACTGTTGCCATGGACCTTACTACAGGATTAAGTCGAGGAATGGAAGTACGTACTATAGGCGGCCCTATACGGGTTCCTGTAGGTAAACAGATTAAAGGGCGTATGATGAATGTGGTTGGTGAACCAATAGACGATTTGAATGGTTTTGATATGAATGGTGCTTATCCAATTCATAGGGAGCCGCCAAAGTTTGAGGATTTGTCAACCGTAGAAGAAGTTCTGTTTACCGGAATTAAGGTTATCGATTTGTTGGAGCCATATTGTAAGGGAGGTAAAATAGGTCTTTTCGGTGGTGCGGGAGTGGGTAAAACCGTTCTTATAATGGAGCTCATCAATAATATTGCTAAGAAAAATAATGGATTCTCCGTATTTGCCGGAGTAGGTGAACGTACTCGTGAAGGAAACGATTTGTTGCGCGAGATGATAGAGTCGGGCGTAATCAAATATGGTGATGCCTTTAGGGAAAGCATGTTGCGTGGTGAATGGGACCTTTCAAAAGTTGATTATAACGAAATAAATAAATCACAAGCTACTCTGATCTACGGTCAAATGAATGAACCGCCCGGAGCACGTTCTGCAGTGGCTCTTTCCGGTTTGTCTGTTGCCGAATCATTTCGTGACGGGTGTGCATCTAAGGGTGATTACAGTGATATTTTGTTCTTTATTGATAATATATTTCGTTTTACTCAGGCCGGATCTGAGGTATCCGCATTATTGGGTCGTATGCCTTCTGCAGTAGGATATCAACCTACATTGGCTTCGGAAATGGGTAGTATGCAGGAACGTATTACGTCAACTATTCATGGATCAATTACTTCAATTCAGGCTGTATATGTGCCTGCCGATGATCTTACAGATCCGGCTCCTGCAACAACGTTCTCCCATCTTGATGCAACTACGGTGCTAAGCCGTAAGATTACCGAACTGGGTATATATCCTGCTGTCGATCCTCTTGAATCTACATCCAGAATCCTTGATCCTAATATAGTAGGTCAGGCTCACTATGATACGGCTCAGAGAGTAAAGCAGATAATACAGCGTTATAATGAATTACAGGATATAATATCTATTCTTGGTATAGACGAACTGTCAGATGAAGACAAACTGACTGTAGCCCGTGCACGTCGTGTAGAGAGATTTTTATCACAGCCAATGACGGTAGCGGAACAGTACACGGGAATAAAGGGTGAGATGGTCAATATAAATGATACGATACGTGGTTTCAATATGATACTGGACGGAGAAGTTGATGACCTACCAGAACAGGTATTTCTTAACGTAGGCACCATTGAAGAGGCCATTGAGAAGGGTAAGAAAATGCTTGGTAATCTCAAAAAATAAGGAAAATGCTGCATATTATAATTTTGACCCCAAGTGAAATGCTGCTTGATGTTGATATAGAAAGCGTAACCATTCCCGGAACAAAGGGATTGTTTACCGTTCTTGAAAATCATGCACCTATTATCTCTTCTATGAAAAATGGAACGTTGAAATGTCAAGCTATTGATGGTATACATGAATTTCAAGTGAGTGGAGGATTTGTGGAAGTAAAAAATAATGTTGTATCTGTTTGTTTAGAGTAATCATGAAGAGTATAAGACTTTATTTGACTGTATACATGTGCGTTATAGCTCTATTGACAGCGCTTTCAGCGGTGCTGTTTAGAATTGTTATACCTGAACTATATCCTATTTTTTTTCTTGTTATACCAATTTATTTTATTTTGCTTGGATTGGTATCTGTTGTGGTATCAAAGAATTTTTTGATTTCAAATAGTCCTAGAATGCATCGTAACTGGCTTACTTTCAAATATATTAAGATTATCTTAAGCATTATATTGCTTTCCGTATATGCAATGACCGTACATAAGACTATATTCAGTTTTATGCTTACGTTTTTTGTCTTTTACTTTGTTCTGATGATTGTTGAGACTATATATATGTTGAAATTGGTAAGGGGAAAAAGAAATCGATGAAACGTTTTGTGTTTATATTGCTAATTGTATTGTTACCTGCGATGCCTGTTTTTGGACAAACTGAAAAAAAAGGGGAGACAGTAAATGTTCAAGAAGTTATATTCGGACATCTTAAGGACTCATATGAATGGCATATTATCACAATAGGTAATAAAGAAATATCTGTATCACTGCCGATTATTGTACATAGTATCAATACCGGCTGGCATATATTCTCTTCAAAGCACTTAAAAAGAGGTGCGAATTACGAAGGTTTTCAGATTGCGACTGACGGCAACTATATAGGTAAGGTTGTAGAAATACGACCTGACGGTACATCATCGCGGCCGTTTGATATGTCATATACCAAGATTGCATTTGCCATAACAATTAATAGTCTGCTACTGCTTACAATAATACTCGGCGTGGGACAATGGTACAAAAAACATAATACAACTGATATTGCTCCCGATGGTTTTGTCGGTCTGATAGAGCTATTAGTACAGATGGTGTGTGATAATATCATAAAATGCAGTATAGGAAAAGATTACAAAAGATATGAGCCATATCTGCTGACTGTATTCTTCTTTATTTTACTAACGAATCTCATGGGACTTATTCCGATCTTTCCTGCGGGTGCCAATGTCACAGGCAATATAGCAGTTACACTGTTTTTATCTATTATGACATTTTTTGCAGTCAATATATTCGGCAACAAAGAGTACTGGAAAGATATTCTGTGGCCTGATGTGCCTTTCTTAATGAAGTGTCCTGTACCTTTAATGCCGGTTATTGAGATATTTGGAATATTTACCAAGCCTTTTGCACTTACAGTTCGTCTGTTTGCGAATATGATAGCAGGTCATTCTATTATATTGGCATTGACATGTGTAATATTTATTTTTGCCAAGATGGGAACTTTGATAGTAACTCCAATGTCCATAGTGTCCGTATTATTTATGGTATTCATGAACATATTGGAACTATTGGTAGCCTTCATACAGGCTTACGTGTTTACTTTGCTGTCCGCAGTTTTTATAGGACTCTCCAGACAGCATTATGAAAAGAAAGAAAAGGTATTAACAAAATAATAAAACCTATAGTTATGTTTACATTATTAGAGGCTGCAGCAGGTGCTGCATTAGGTCATGGATTAGCTGCTATTGGAGCAGGTATTGCTGCTATCGGAGCAGGGTTAGGACTCGGTAAGATTGGTGCTTCATCGGTGGAAGCCATTGCGCGTCAGCCGGAGGCAGTAGGTGACATCCGAAGTACAATGATTATTATAGGTGCACTTGTTGAAGGTGTTGCTCTGTTTGCAGTAATAGTCTGTTTGATTTCACTTTATGCTTAAAATCAGATAATCCGATATGGATATACTGAAACCTGAAGCGGGTACTCTTATCTGGATGCTGATAGCATTCGGTATTGTCTTTCTAATATTGGTAAAATGGGGATTTCCTGCTATTACAAGTATGATTGACAAGAGAAAAGAGTTTATCGACAAATCCTTACAATCAGCTAAAGAGGCTAATGCCCGTTTAGCTGATATTCAGAAGGAATGTGATAAACTTTTAGTTGAAGCGCATATGGAGTCTGACCGTATTATCAAAGAAACTTATGGCAGCCGCAATAAAATATTGGCGGATGCCAAGAATTATGCTGAATATGAAGGCCAAAAGATGATAGAAGAGGCGAAGATACGTATTGATCATGAGCGCAATGAAGCTATTCGTAATATTCGTCTGCAAGTAGCCGAGTTGTCTGTATCTATTGCAGAGAAGGTCATTCGAAAGAAATTGGAGAATAAGGAAGAACAGTATAAGATTATAGATCATCTTATTGATGATGTCAATTTGAAGAATTAGAAAAGATTATGAGTAATGGTACAATATCTGTCAGATATGCCAGGGCGCTGCTTGAGTTTACAATAGAAAATCAGTCGGCTGACAGGGTATATGCCGAGATGAAGTCTCTAAGGGATGTCTTGCAGCGTGTACCTAAACTCAAAGCTACTATATGTGATCCTACTCTTGCTGCCGGCATTAAACTATCCGTATTAAATACTGCTATAACCAATGGAGAGAATAATATAAGTGAATCAACAGAACGGTTTTTAAAACTCGTTCTGGAACATCACAGAGAAGAGATTCTGTTTTTTATGGCTGTCAGTTATATCTCTATGTATCGAGAGAAAAATGGAATTTTATTTACAAGATTGACTACAGCCACTCCGATTGACGAACAGACTGTAAAGAGATTTGAGGATATAGTACACAAATCAGTCAATGGTTCTATAGAATGGGAACGCAGTGTATATCCTGAAATAGAGGGCGGATTCATTCTTCAGATTGATGATAGAAGATTAGATGCGAGTATTGCAACTCAAATCAGTAAAATAAAGAAAGAATTGATTGATAAAAACAAAAGAATTATATAATGGCAAATCAAATAAAAGCCAGCGAGGTATCGGAGATACTACTTCAACAACTTAAGGGTGTTGATACATCCGTTCAGTTTGAGGAGGTCGGTACTGTTCTTCAAGTTAGTGACGGTGTAGTACGCATATATGGACTGAAAAATGCTCATGCAGATGAATTATTGGAGTTTGACAATGGCATCAAAGCTATTGTGATGAACTTGGAAGAGGACAATGTCGGTGCCATTCTGTTAGGTCCGACAGATAAAATCAAGGAAGATATGACAGTTCACCGTACCGGTAAGATAGCCTCAATAGATGTAAGTGAGAAGATGTTGGGACGTGTTATAAATACACTGGGAATACCATTGGACGGTGAAGGAAATATTGAAGGACCTTCTTTCGAGATGCCTTTGGAAAGAAAAGCTCCCGGTGTAGTATTTCGCGAACCTGTACGTCAACCGCTGCAAACCGGATTGAAAGCTATCGATGCAATGATTCCTATCGGACGAGGACAGCGTGAACTTATTATCGGCGACCGCCAGACAGGAAAAACGGCTATAGCTATTGATACTATAATAAACCAGCGTGTTAATTTTGAAAAAGGTGATCCCGTATATTGCATATATGTGGCAATAGGTCAGAAAGGTTCTACTGTTGCAACCATAGTCAATACTCTGAAAAAGTATAAGGCAATGGAGTATACCATAGTTGTGTCAGCTACGGCGGCCGATCCTGCTGCCATGCAGTATTATGCTCCATTGGCAGGTGCTGCAATTGGTGAGTATTTCCGTGACACCGGTCGTCATGCTTTGGTAATATACGATGATCTATCAAAACAAGCGGTAGCATATCGTGAAGTATCTCTTATTTTGAGACGTCCTTCAGGTCGTGAGGCATATCCGGGTGATATTTTCTATTTGCACTCCAGACTCTTGGAGCGTGCCGCTAAGATTATAAGCCAACAGGATGTTGCGGAAAAAATGAATGATCTGCCGGAGTCTCTACATGGTTTAATTAAAGGTGGCGGTTCGCTTACTGCATTGCCAATTATTGAGACACAAGCCGGTGACGTATCAGCTTATATTCCGACAAATGTCATATCCATCACGGATGGACAGATATATTTGGAGACAGATCTTTTTAATCAGGGTTTCCGTCCTGCAATTAATGTTGGTATCTCGGTTTCACGTGTTGGTGGAAGCGCTCAAATTAAGTCAATGAAGAAAGTTGCAGGAACTTTAAAGATAGATCAGGCACAATATCGTGAACTGGAGACATTCTGAATCATATATTTTCGGAGAAGAATCAGTATGGTGAAAAGACTGATAAGATAATTATTCCGGTCGGCAAGAAGATGGCCGATGCAGTGAAAAAGATCTTTCCTAATTTTAATTCAGACTATGTGGATATGATATTGAAACGTAATTATGCTGATTCAGCTTCAATGTGTGATTATTTGGTGAGTCTTTTCCGTAATGGTACTGCTAATAGGGTTATCCTGACTTATACTCATTTCGAAAGCATTGGAACGCAACACATAATTGAAGAACAATTGTTGCCAATACAGATTGAGAAACAGAGTTATAGTGAGGAGCATGCCGATTATATATTGGAACCGTCAGCTGCAGATCTATTGGACAATTTGCTTCCAAGAGTCCTAAGGATGAAAGTATATTCAGCCGTATTGGATTCGTTTGCATCTGAAGAGGCTGCCCGTGTTATTGCCATGCAGTCAGCTACAGAAAATGCCGATAATATAATATGCGATTTAACTCAGCAATATAATAAGCAACGTCAACATGCTATTACGAGCGAGATTTTAGATCTTGCAAGTGGCGCTGTTGAATTCTGACTTTGAAAATACAAAGGTTTGTGCTGTATAAAAAAATAATCCTTAAATTTGCAACAAGAAACAATAAACAATGAGTGATCCCAGAATATCAAGTTTGGCTCTTCATTATGTTGGAAATCAAGCGAATGAAGAGCCATTATTGCTCTCAAAGAAAATATTCGCATTAAATCCGGACATGAATGAGCTCCTTTCAAATTACTTTATTAATTCTTTTAAGTCCGAAGAACGTTATCAATTTCATGATGATATAGATATTAGGAATAATCGTGTGTATAGTCTGATATCTGATATTTTTGATAATTCGCATATGCTTTTTGATTTTTCAATAGACCTGGCGACACACCTATATGAAAATTGTGAACACCCCAAGATAAAGGGTGGGGATTTCTATGTAGCATATTTCAATGGTTGCAGTGTGGGAGTTGAGGGATGTGATGCAATCGGTCTTTTTAAGATAGAAAACAAGGACATCTTTTTGACTGTTGATCATGAAGAGGAATGTTTCGACATTGGCACGGAAGAAGGTGTAAATCTAAAAAAATTGGACAAGGGTTGTCTCATATTCAACTACGAACGTGAGAAAGGTTACCTGGTTTCAGTCGTTGACAATACGAACAGAAGTGAAGCTACATACTGGGTAGATGATTTTCTTCATCTCATGCGTCGTGAGGATGCCTATTTCCAAACAGAAAATATCATGACTATCTGCCGTAATTTCTTAGCAGAAGAATTACCTAAGCAGTTTGAAGTGAATAGAGCCGATCAGGTGGATATGTTGAATAAATCCATGAATTTCTTTAAGAAGACGCCAAAGTTTGAGATGGATAATTTTACTCAGCAAATCATGGGCCAGCCTGAGGTAATTGAAAAGTTTGACAATTACAAGAATCGTTTTCAGGAAGAACGTCAATTGCGGTTACAAGATGCTTTTGATGTCAATCAGACGGCAGTAAAAAAACAATCACGCGTTTTCAAGAGTATTATTAAGCTTGACAAGAACTTTCATGTTTACATTCATGGTAGTCGCGA
>CAYOGG010000028.1:0-12577 GCA_964403455.1 uncultured Bacteroidaceae bacterium
CTTTCTCTTCAGGATTGCCGTTCCATGGCTCTCGAAAACAACAGTCAGTCGAAGATTGCTGAAGAGAAGGTTAGGGGAGCCGAGTATGACAAAAAAGCTGCATTTGCAAATTACCTTCCCAAGGTTTCTGCTACAGGCATGTATTTGAGAAACAGTGATAATCTTTCATTGATAAGCACGGAGCAGTCTGCTGCCTTATCCGGCATAGGTACCACCTTGAAGAATGATCTGAATGCAGTAGTAGGTAAGTTGATGCTTGATCCGAATTTCAGGGCTTTGTACGCAACTGACCAAACATTGCAATATCTTGCCGGTTTTCTTGCCGGTAATGATATTGAGACTCCTCTTAATGCTATCGGTAAAAACATTTCGGATGAATTTCAGTTGGACATTCAAAATGTTTATGTGGGTATGGTAAGTATAGAAGAACCTTTGTATGCCGGTGGAAAAATTCGTGCTTACAATAAGGTAACTGCTTATGCAAAGGAACTAGCCCGGTCACAGATGGACGGTGAAAATCAGAAGGTGATGGTTACCGCCGATGAGGCATATTGGCAGATAGTCTCTATTTCCAATAAGTTGAAATTGACAGAAAAATATGTAGAGTTACTTAGAAAACTCGATTCTGATGTTGATAAAATGAAAGAGCAGGGAGTTGCTACCACGTCCGACAAACTATCGGTGCGAGTTAAACTCAATGAAGCGGAGATGACTCTTTTGAAAGCTCAAAACGGTTTGATATTATCCAAGATGTTACTGTGTCAACTATGTGGTCTGGATTTGCATAGCGACATTATGTTAAAGGATGAGCTTAATGAGGAACTAGTTCTTCAGCAGGATACGGTGATTTATAATCCGGAAGATTTGGAAGAGAATCGTTCCGAATTGAAGAGTCTCGCTTTAGCAACCCATATGTACAATCAGAAGGTCAATATTGTTCGGGCGGATTTTCTTCCTACTGTAGCCGTGATGGGCAATTATGTAATCACAAATCCATCATCATTCAATGGATTCAGTAATAAGGCAGGTGATATGTGGAATTTAGGGGTGGTTGCAAAGATACCGGTATTCCATTTCGGAGAGGGAATGAATAAGGTTCGTAAAGCCAAGTCCGATGCTATTATTGCACAGTATCAGTTGGACGATGCAAAAGGAAAGGTCTCTCTGCAAGTCGAGCAGTATGAGCGTCAGATAAGTGAAGCCAATTCACGTTTGGCAATGGCTACCGTACTTATGGAAAATGCGGAAGAAAATCTGAGAATGGCCAAATTGGGCTATCAGGAAGGTGTTACATCATCGAGTGATGTCTTAGGTGCTCATACCGCTTGGTTACAAGCTCATTCGGAGGAGATTGATGCCAAGATAGAGCGTATTATGGCAAATGTTTATCTGCGTCAGGCTACGGGACAATTGAGTAATAATAAATAATAAAATAATAATCATGGATAATAATTCTCAGAAAAACAACATTATTCTGTCGCTTGTAACACTAATATGTATTATTGCGATAGTATGTGTTATAGGTATCTTTACGTTCAATGAAGAAAAACCGGAAACAATTCAGGGACAGGCCGAAGCCAGTGAATATCGTATCTCAAGCAAGGTGCCCGGCAGAATATTGGAAATAAAGGTCAAAGAGGGCCAGAAAGTCAATGCGGGTGATACATTAGCACTATTGGAGGCACCCGACATACAGGCTAAACTGGCTCAGGCGGAGGCTGTCCGTACG
This sequence comes from uncultured Bacteroidaceae bacterium, assembly GCA_964403455.1. Lineage (GTDB taxonomy): Bacteria > Bacteroidota > Bacteroidia > Bacteroidales > Bacteroidaceae > Colenecus. The sequence continues at coordinate 1,730 of CAYOGG010000028.1, forward strand.
GCTGCTGCAGCTCAAAATGCAAAGGCAAAAAAGGGTGCACGCGAAGAGGAAGTTCAAGGGGCTTATGAGATATGGCAAAAGTCTAAGGCCGGACTTGATATCATGGAGAAATCATATAAAAGAATGGAGAATCTCTTTAATGAAGGTGTGGTAAGCGAACAGAAACGAGATGAAGTAAAAGCTCAATATGACGCTGCCGTGGCAACAGAGAAGGCTGCTCTTTCACAATATAATATGGCCAAAAACGGTGCCGAGAAAGAGACTAAGGAGATGGCGGCTGCACAGGTACGTCAGGCTGAGGGTGTTGTTGCCGAGGTTAATTCATATATTAATGAGACTGTATTAATAGCTACTACAGCCGGTGAGGTAAGTGAGATTTATCCTATGGTTGGGGAATTGGTAGGCACAGGTGCTCCCATAATGAATATAGCAGTAATGAGTGATATGTGGATATCTTTCAATGTCCGTGAGGATTTATTGCAAAATCTTTCGATGGGTACGCATATTGTAGGCTATGTACCTGCACTTGATAAGGATATTGATTTGACGGTCAATTATATTAAAGACTTAGGCTCTTATGCAGCTTGGAAGGCTACTAAGTCTAATGGGCAATATGATCTTAGGACATTTGAAGTTCGTGCAGTTCCTGAGGACAGAGTGGAGAATTTACGCCCCGGTATGTCGGTAATTTTGAATAAGTGATGATTGGTTCCAATATGCATAGAATAATAGATTTAATGCAGCGCGAGATACGACGTATGACGTCTCGTCCGCTGTATCTGCTTACTATGCTTTGTGCACCTTTATTCTGCTGTTTATTCTTCACTTCATTGATGCATGAAGGGTTACCCCAGAGTCTGCCGGCCGGTATTGTAGATGAAGACAATACCTCCACTACAAGACAGGTAATACGTAATCTGGATGCTTTTCAGCAGACTGAAATAGTAAAACAATACTCCTGTTTTGCTGAAGCCAGAGAAGCCATGCAACGCGGAGAAATATATGCGTTTTACTATATACCGAAGGAGACTACCGAAAAGGCTTTGAGAAGCGAACAGCCTAAGGTCTCTTTTTATACTAATGCCGCTTATCTGATTCCTGCTTCGCTATTGTACAGAGACATGAAGATGATGTCTGAAATGGCTTCAGGTGCAGTCGGAAGGGAGACTCTTTTGGCAAAGGGATATACTCTTGATCAGGCAATGGGCTTTTTACAACCGATACAGATGGATATGAGAGCTATAGGTAATCCCTGGTTGAGTTACTCAATATATCTGAATAATACGTTAATACCGGCAGTTCTGGTTCTTATAATTATGCTGATTACAATATTCTCAGTACATACCGAACTTAAGGATGGAACAGGCAATGAATGGATGAATATTGCAGGAGACAATGTTTATATAGGAGTGATAGGAAAGTTGCTGCCTCAGACATTAATTTTTTTCTTGATAATAACATTCTCTCAGGTTCTGTTATATGGATATTTGGATTTTCCTCATAACTCCGGAATCTGGCCAATGTTGCTTGCCGGATTCATGCTGGTACTTGCTGCTCAGGGTTTTGCCTTGTTTATCTGTGCTGCAATTCCGTCTTTGAGATGGGCATTAAGCATAGCTACTTTATGGGGAGTTCTGTCATTTCCTATAAGCGGATTCTCATTTCCGGTTATGGCCATGCCTCCTGCATTAAAAGCATTATCATATCTGTTTCCATTGAGACATTATTTTCTTATATATGTGGATCAGGCGTTGAACGGGCTACCTATGCATTATTCGGTACCTTTCTATTTGGCACTTTTGGCTTTTATACTAATGCCGCTGCTGAATCTGTGGATGCTTAAAAATGCTATGAGAAAGTATAAGTATATACCATAATACATTATAACGATGAATTGGTTAAAAAATATATTAAAGGTTTGCAGAAAGGAATTGGGATATATATTCGCTGATCACGGAATATTGGTTTTCTTTTTTGCAGTTCCGTTGTTGTATCCTTTGCTATACACATATCTGTATAATAATGAGGTGGTAAGAGAGGTGCCGGTAGTTGTCGTAGATGAATGCAGGTCCTCAGACAGCAGAGAGTTTCTCAGAAAGAGTGATGCAACTGCAGATATACATATCGTATCGTACTGTAACGATATGGAGGCGGCTCGCGAACTTATACGTTCTCATCGTGCTTACGGACTAATCCATATACCTGCAAATTTCTCAAAAGATATAGTCGAAGGTCGTCAGACTACAGTTAATCTGTATAGCGATATGAGCGGATTGCTATATTATAAGGCTCTTCTTAGTGGCTGTACCGAAGTTTCTCTTGATATGAACAAGAATATCAAATCCGTAAAACTATCAGGATTGTCCGATAGAGAAAAAGAGGTTATGTCTCAACCTATTGAATATGAGTATACTCCAATGTTCAATCCGCAGAACGGATTTGATACATTTATTATACCTGCAGTACTGATACTTGTTATTCAACAAACCTTGGTTTTGGGTATCTCCATGTTAGCCGGTACTGAGAGGGAACGTCGTCAGAAGGGAGCCTTACAGTTGGGAAATGAATATGGGAGTCCGATGGATGTTCTTATAGGAAAGGGGGCTGCTTACTTTCTTATTTATGCTGCTGTTTCTACTTATGTACTTTGTATAGTACCCAGGTTCTTTGACATACCACAATTGTGGAATCCTCAGAATCTAATATTATTCTCAGTCCCTCTGCTGTTGTCCTGCATATTTTTCGCTATCACAATATCTTTCTTTGTTAGAGACAGAGAATCTTGTTTTTTGCTCTTTGTTTTTGCATCTGTACCTCTGATTTTTATATCAGGTATCTCCTGGCCGTCATCCAACATACCTGTATTTTGGAAATATTTTTCTTATATCTTTCCTTCAACGTTCGGAATTAACGGATTTGTCAAATTGAACAATACGGGCGCGAACTTGGATGATATTATTGTTGAATATATTGCATTATGGATTCAATCGGCGGTTTATTTCATGTTGTCTCTGCTTATATACATAAGACTTTACAGATCTGACAAAATGCCGGGAAAAGCATTTGTAAGAGTTGTAAAAAACAAAATGATTAAGAGAATAGGCTCTATAAAGGGTTTTAGCCGTTGAAGGCTGAGAATCTTTTTATTACCTGATCCGCACAGGTTTTTGAAACCGGAATATGAGGTGCTCCTTCATATTCCAATTCTGCATATAGTCCGTCCTTTTCACGTTGAAGTATTCTGACTCGTTGCAGATTTATGAAATATGATCTGTGGCAACGTACCAAACAATTCTCCAAACAGATATTTTCAATGCCTTTCATTGTGTTCCTAAGGCTGTAGCGGACCATCTTTCCATTATTAATATAATATATGGTAACGTAGTTGTCAGCGGCCTCAATATATAATATCGCATTAACGGTAACCAACAATTTTAGGTGACCTTTGTCGTCCATGAAGTGTACTGGGCTCTTGTCTGCGCCTATTTGTCCTGAGGAATATTTGTCTAACAATTCTGTCTGTTCTTCCAATATTACCTCTTTGGCGTTATTCTCGGCCATCAGGTAGAATACTATGTATGGGAAAATCAGTATTGTGAATGAAAAAATAAAAAGAGTAGGGACTATCGAAAAATAAGCGTCCACTCTATTCGATATCAACCACACAAATAGGGACCAGAACATAACTGTTACCACATATTCTGCAAATTCCCAAAAATAGTACTGAGAATATGTAAGTTTGAGCTTGTCCTTAAGGATTAACATACAGATTCTGCTTATCAGAATAATGACGAATTCGATAGCCATCATAATTGACGCCCTGAAAGCAAGTGGACCTATAGAATCAATATGGAATAGAGCTTCTATCTGAAAGGGCTTCAGACCAATAATGAAGAACAGAGTGTATATCGGCATGATAACCATATAACATATCATGATGTTATTGCTGTAGTATGAATCCGGTAAACTTTTCATATCTTTGTTCAGTTAATGTTTGCCACAAATATACGCATTATTTCATCCCCTGCAATATGGGGTGAAAAACATTTGATATGAATTTTGCCATCATATATCGAATCTTACCCTCTATTTTGGAATAAATCCCATCAATTTGTTGATTATCCCTTTTATTTTTAACAGTGTTATATTGAATATATCTTTGCATCAAACAAAAATGATGAGATATGGTAACACTTAGCACTTTTGAAAATAAGAACGTTATGGTAAAAGCGATGGAAAAGGCAATTGAAAAGGCCCTTGCAGGTGAAAACAAGTTGTCGGCACCCGTATCGGGTAAGTGGACAGAAGTGTCGTCCAATGAGTATGAGTCTCAAGTAAGACAGTTGGCTTACGGTCTCATGGTAAAGGGTTATAAACGTGGTGAAAGTGCCATAATTCTGGATTCGGCTTCACAAGCCGGAGCATTTATTGATGCCGGCTGTAAATTAGCTCATTTGAATATTACGGGATTCTCGGATTCTCTTATAGGTGAAGAACTGATTTCTGTTTTGCGCGACTCGGAAGTACGTGCCATATTTGTTATGAATAAAAAAGACTTGGAGAATGTTTCTTCTTTGATAAATGGCAGCGGATTGAATGTCGATTTGTATTCCGTATTGGGTTCTGACTCCGGGACTTCATTGAATTACCTGCAGAGAATCGGAGCAACTTGGGAACTGAAGTATAAACCCGCCGTAGATAGGACATTGAGGGAAATATCCTTTAATTCATAGTAATATGGTCTGGATTCAGTTCTGCGCCGAGTCTAATCGATGATAGAATAATGTTTCATTAGTGTCTAACAATCCCGGATGAAAGATATTTATGAAGTCTCTCAATAGGGTTTCCGGGTGTAAAGACGTTACTTCAAAGTAGGGTACATCATTTACGTCACATACCCATATTTGTTGAGTTTTAAATGGTTTAAAATCGCTGTAGAGTTTGTAGTCTGCAGCAAGGAGACTATATGTAAGTTTAGAGGAAGAGCTGTTCTTCATCAGCCATATGTCAGCGTTGTGCGCCTTTTCGTAGACCGACTCAAAAGACAAAGGTATTGAACCGCTTTTTTCGTTTTCTGCGAATACGTAATCTCCTCCTGCATCCGATATCATTTGCCCGATTGTACTTTTACCACCTGCTACATACCATGCAGAGCCGCCTTTTGTATCAAGCATTACCGAAGGTTTCTTTTCTCTGATTCGTGATGTCATGGCTTTCATTTCCAAATAATCTTTTTCTATATTGCCGTAAAGGGAGTCCGCATCTTTGGCAGCACCGAACAATCTGCCGTATAAACGTATCCACTCAGCTCTACCCAGCGGAGATGATTCCATGTAATCGGCACACTCAATAATAGGTATACCTAATTTCTCCAATTGTCCATATCCGGTCTCCTCGAAAGGTGAAACCAAGATGGCGTCAGGTTTGAGTTCAATTATTTTCTCAATGTTGGGGTACATTCCGTTTCCACAGTCGATGATTGTTCCCGAAAGACAGCGGTTGATGATTGTAGAGTCCGATATATATTGCAGTTCGCATATTCCGGCAATGTTATCAGCCAATCCCAATTCAACCATAAGTCGGGCATGAATATTAGTCATGACTACTACCTTTTTAAGCGGTATGTGAATTATGTTATTTGAGGTCGAATACCTATAATCGGTTGTATCTTCTTTAGAAAGATGGTATGATTGAAGAATAACATCCTTTTTCCAGGGATTTTTAACCTGCACTTTATAACCGTCTGATGTCTCGGATAGGCAGATTAAATCGCAATTCTTCATAATGCTATCTTGACAGGTATCTTTCCATGAACTACCGCATGAGATAAATAAGATAAGAATTGATGATATGAATATTTTTTTCATCTGTTTATTTGTTATTCGGATGTAGATTGATGATCTTACTTACTTCTGTCGATAGTTCTCCTATCATAGGTGCACTATTATTAACGGCTGTGAATATTCTGATGAAGTCAATCTGTTCAAGATCGGCCGGTGTTCCGTCGGTGCGAACTGCCCATTCAATTTTGAACTTCGAGCCATCACTGCCGTTGGGGGAGTTGTCTGCATATCCCCATTCGAATGATTCTGATACCCATTTCCCGTTTATATATGATAGACGATCCTGCAACAGAGTACCTGAAAGCGTAATACTGCTATCTGTATTCCATATAGGCCAATACGGCTGTGAATGAAATAGATCCACTCTCTGTATCGTACCCTTATTTCCTTGATTATCACTCCAACTAACGGCATCTGTTTGTAAGGTAGGCTTGAGATATGTTATGCTGTAATCTTTTGTAATTCTCTCTGAAATATGCTCCGAGCCGGCTATCTCGTACCAAATATCATCTGCAAGGCCATTTTTGTTGGCATCAAAGGATACCTTAATTATGCCGGGTTCCGCATTGCCTGAGAAACTGTTTCCGTCTATCTCAAAATCGTATTCACCTGCAAGGTTCTTTACGGGAGTATCAAAACCGACTGTGATGTAACCGCCGAAACCGCCCAAAGTGACGGCATTACCGTTAATCAGAGATGAAAGGCATTTCTGAGCCATTGACACGGCATCGTCTCCTATTTCATACTTGGGAATAAGGTTGACGAATTGTCCGGGGGCCGGACAGTATTCAAGAACTTTACTTATAGTTGCCGATGTTTCATGCGTATCGGGTTTGTTGTCTTCGGACTTCAAGAAACCGAACACTATCCCGTTTGGATTTATTCCTACACCCGATACCGAATATTTCAGATATCCGTAAGGATCAAAGCAGTAGAGAGTACCCGGAGTAACATAATCGTTGGCATCACAGATATAGACCTGACCGTTGGAAGGGTTTACGTCTATACTGTATGCTTTGTTTATTTTGGTACCGTCGCATATGAAATTCTCATTGAAGATGTTACCGGTGGTAATATCCATTATCTTAATGGAGTTATCTTCGTATCCGTAGAGGTATAGGTATTCGTCATTGATTGCCATATCTATTACCGACATATCGTAAGTTGCCGTCACTTCGTCGAAATCCGTATCAATTCTATGCAGACGTGTATCATAGTCCATTTTATTGTAATCAAAAATACCCCGTGTAACTACAAATACGCAACCTTTGCCGTCAGAACAAATACGTCCGGGGTTTGCCCTTACGGATATCTTTTTTATCTCCTTAAATGTAGCAATATCAATAACCGAAACGGTACTGTCAGGATTGGAAAAATCCAATCCTCCGGAGTTGGAGACATAGAGCTTTCCTGAAGCGCATGTTATACCGTCCGGGTTTCGTCCGACACGTACGTTACCGTCTATTTTTAGTGTCGTAGTATCTATTCTTGAGACTGTGCCGTCGTAGTTGCAGACGTAAACATGATCTTTCCATGCCGTCAGACATCGAGGCTCCATTGATTTACCTTCGTTTTTCATGTCTATTACGGATAGAGACTTACAACTGCCTACGTCAATAATTTCAATATTGCTGGATACCGATACCGCTATGTATAGTTTGCTTCCGTAGAGTAGCATGTCATTAGCCGTGTCGCCTAACTTGCGATGGTTTACGGCCTCAAAGATATCTGATTGAAGTTTACCATCCCGGAAATATTCCAATGTACTGTTATTCTGATTGAAGAGTCCTTCGCAAAGTATGTATATACCGTCATTACCGCTCCCTGCGCCGGAGGGTGTTATCAGTATAGGCTCTTCATCGCATGCAGCTATAATAAATGCCATCAATATAAACGCCAACTTTTGAATCTTCATATCTAATCTTTTTCTTACATGTTTATAGTTATTCCGATTCTGTACTGTACTCCCGGCATCGGATAGTTGCGTACTATCTCATATCTATTGTCAAATAAATTAATAACCTCTCCTTTAAACTGAATGCTTGTTTTCCCGGCATCGAAATTCTGCCATATAGAACAACCATGTTCACTATAAGCCGGCATCCTATATTCAGGGCCATTGTAGCTGTTACTGAAATATTCTCCGCTGAAGAACATATTGTAGCTGAAGTTCAGATATTCCGTAGAGAAATATAGAATACATGAGCCTGAAGTACGTGGGGTATATGGAATCTGGTGGTTATATGTAGTACCGTCAGCTTCCGTCTTGTCCATAGCCCTATTATATGTAAATGAACCGGTGATACCCGTCTTGGCGTTACCTACCTGCGATGAAATATCAATACCCGTTTCCACTCCTTTTGTAATAACAGTGCCGATATTTCGCATCATCCATACGGCGGTACTCTTACCGGGAACAGCTACAATCTTATCGGTAATATTGTTCAGAAAAAAGTCTGCGAATAATGATACTCGGCAATTTCCTTCCCATGTATTGCTTTCATTCGAATCCCAAATCAATCCCATAGAGTATAGTTCTGCCTTTTCAGGTTTCAAGTCCCGACGTCCCACCTGCTCGAAATAGAGGTCATTGAATGTAGGAAGTCTATATGTACTTTTGGCTGATGAACGCCAATGCAACCCTCCATCAGGAGTAAGTTTGACATTGACACCTATTGCCGGTGATAAATTATTGTAGTCATCGGCGGCTTCTCTTATTTTTGTTGTTTCGTGCGAGAAAATATGATTCAAACGAGCATTCACTACCATATGATCATTAACATATTTCAGAGACAATGCACTATTCAGAGTCATGCGTTCAGGTGATACACGGTTTACGCTGTTGTCTGTCAATGTCGATAGACGAATGTCCTCGGCAACTGAAGCAGACAGATGAGTTCCGAATGTGTACATGGCAGCAACGGATGCGTAAAGTTCCTGTTTGGTATATCTGTTGTCGGTGACTCCATCGGTGTTATTAACAATACTGTTCCTATATCTGTCGCGACTGTTGCTGTATTTCAGATTGCTCAGAGTTTTCCATCGATGTCCGATACTGTTTCTAAAAGAAGCCTGTATGAAAGCATCCCTGTTCCATACCCTTTCATTGGCGGCATTTTGGTTATATAGAATATTGGATGGGAGCCCTTGTTCCGATTTATACATATAACCTTTTACCGAAAGGTGAGCATCCTGATTCAGGTCTGCAATCAGTGATACTTCCGTTTTAAGTCGGTCTACATCGGAATTGTTTCGGTTCAGAGTCCGGGTGAGTACTCCGTTGTTCTGTACGTAAGGATAGTTTCCATCGGTTGACAGCCATTCTGCCGATACTGAAGTCATTATCTTATTACTGACTTGTTCTGCCATTGACACAGATGTCAATTTGGTATTGAAACTGCCGTACTTGATATCTGTAATTAACTGATGCCCCTGTTCGTTTAAAAGTACCGGCTTTTTGCTTTCTACGTTGAGAGTTGTAGCGGAGGCAGATAATACTGCCGGTTGCAGTATGTCATTATCAATGCCGTCTATCAACTTGATGGATTCTATCTGAATTGATGACATTCGTCCCAAGTCAATCTGACCGGTCTGTATGTCCGTCTGCACGACTCCGTCATAGGCTACAGCCGTATGGCAGGCCCCCAGTCCGCGAACAGATATCGTTTTAAGTCCTCCTATACCTCCGTAATCCTTTACCGCTACGCCGCTGAAGAACTTAAGTGCATCGGAGATTTGCATAACATTGGCCGACTCCATTCGGCCGTAATCCATTTGGGCAGTAGATGATACTGCAAGGGCATTATTCGCTTTACGAGATTCCATAATAGTTACTTCCGTTACCTGCCTTTCCGCTATGGTATCAGAAACAATTTGTGCATGAATCCCAATACCGAGATTCATGCAACAAATTGCAGTTATACAACTCTTTGGATATCCCAGGGTATTCATTCCGAGATTGTCAATTCATCGAATGCAAAGTATGCCGGCGTGTTCATACCCCACTGACCATTGTCTGTAGAACTTAGAGAGAAGCAGAGTTTGGAGACATTTCCTAATCTTGTAAGGTCAACATACTGCCAGTCATTTACCACATCCATGCCGTCTGCCAAAAGGAATGATACAATACCGGTTGTATCATTTGCTACACCAATTCCCATTATTGTAAGTTTGAACCAGTCCTTGTCAGTCCACTGTTTTACTTGACCTAAACCGTCATTTTGGTTTTTGATAGCCATATAGGCGTAGGTGGAATTGGTTACGTAGATACTCTTTGCCTTGTAGCTTTTCCCTCCTGTAAAAGATATTTCTGCGGGAATGCCGAAATTATTTCCACCGGTACTTGCTATAAAATATGTGTCACTCCTGTGACCGTTTGCTGTGATAGCTGAAAGATTTTGGTATCCCGGAGTGGAATCGTTTTTCAGGTTGCAGTATGTAAATCCATATCCGAGACCGTAGGCTTTAGAGAATGTATGTATCAGCTCGAATGGAGGCATGGAGATGTCGTCTCTATAGTAGTAGCCTAAAAAATTGGTTGTGTCGTTACTTAGGTAACAAGAATCGCTTACTGCAATGTCCGCCAATAGCTTGAATTCGCTTTGAGGATCATCGTCTTCGTTGTCGCAAGAATACATTACTATACCCATCAGGGCAATAGTCATCATTGAAAGATACTTTTTCATCATTTTGATAATTAACTATTAAACATAAAAACCGTCACTCGCAGTCTTACGTTACTTTTACGAGCAGTCAATTATCGGTACGTTATCAGGAGAATTTCCATCCTTTCTTTTCATGAAGCGGACGGGTCACCCGAAATTCTTTCCTCGAGAATTGTTAGGCTCAAAAGTAACTCGTCTTGCAGGTCTTCTGACTTGCCTCATCCGTTTGCAGGCCTTCCCACCATTTTTCAGGCAGTGGCAAAGATTGAGCAAACGTCTTGTATTGAGGCTTACAGCAGCGGGACTGTTCAGGATTTTCACCCGATTCCCTTTTAATCCGT
>CAYOGG010000029.1:0-12350 GCA_964403455.1 uncultured Bacteroidaceae bacterium
ATTTCGGATGCACCTACTATTCCATACTTGCTTAAATCAATGTTAGCCATTTTTTTATATGTTAAAAATCCAGTATAAACACTTTGTGTTGAGCCTTTTTCCAAAAACTCCCTTGTCTACCGGATACAAAAGTAGTGTTTTTTTTTTATTGATACTCACCAAAAACTTAATTTGACACAAATAAACAATTATTGGCGAAAAACAGGCATACAAATACCTGAGGGGCAATAATTCTACTTTTGTCCGAAACACAAATCGCCTGCATCACCTAATCCCGGAACAATGTAAGCATGACTGTTTAATGACGGATCTATAGCAGCGCACCAAAGTGTCGTTTTATCATTTGGGAACATTTTAGTTACGTAATCGACACCTTGTTGGGCGGCAATAACAGAAGCTAAGTGTATTGTCTTTGGAGTACCTTTAGAAAGCAGTGCTCTGTAAGCAAGATACATACTGCTTCCGGTAGCTAGCATTGGGTCTACCAGTATCAGTGTTTTACCTTCTATTTCCGGTGAAGCCATGTACTCAATGTGAATATCGAAGTTCACTTCATCAAGATATTTGCGATATGCAGAAACGAAAGCGTTTTCGCAATGGTCGAAATAGTTATGAAAGCCTTGATGTAACGGCAGTCCAGCGCGGAATACCGTAGCCAAAACAATATCTTCTTCAGGGATATTGATTTTGGAAACGCCTAATGGAGTTTGAACTTCTTTTTGGTTATATACTAAGCGCTTGCTGACTTCATAAGCCATAATTTCGCCTATCCTTTCCAGGTTACGACGAAAACGCATTTGGTCTTTCTGAATCGTTGTGTCGCGTAGTTCCGCCATAAACCGGTTCAGCATCGAGTTTGATTGGTTGAAATCGATAACTTCCATTACAATTATATTTGTCTTAATTTTTGTGTATTGAAAAAATCTCACAAAGGTACATTTTTCTAATAAAGTAGGAAAGCAGGTACCTTCAATATTCCTTATTTTGTGTGTACAAGATACGAATGATACTAAGATTTTGCAGTTCTGAAAAAACGCGGTATCTTCGAACAATTTTGTTACAAACATAATTTACAAACATAATAACGAACTCCTAATTATGACCTATTTATTTAAGAGGGCGGCCTTTGTGTGTCTGATAGTAGTAATGGCTATCGGTGCACAAGCTCAGCCCGGTGCAGGGCGCATGGTACAGATATCATCGCCGGTTGTCCACTCTGACAACACAGTGACTTTTAACTATCGTAACGATGGTGCAAAGGATGTAAAGATCAATGCTCAATTTTCCGGTACAAAACAGATGATAAAAAATGCCGATGGAGTATGGACTATTACTTTAGGACCAGTAAACCCGGATATGTATCCTTATTGTTTTGTTGTTGACGGACTTAACGTAATGGATCCCCTGAATCCGGATTGGTTTCCGAATGAGACTTTTAAAAACAGTTTGGTAGATGTGCGTGGTAACAAACCGCTTATTCACTCTATTGAGAATGTACCTCACGGCAGTGTGGATTATGTGAATTACAAATCTCAGACATTGGGCATATATGCAAATGCAATTGTCTATACACCTCCTTTTTATGATCAGAATCCTACTAAAAAATACCCGGTATTTTACTTGATTAGTGGTACAACCGATACTGAAGAGGTATTCTTTAAGGTGGGACGTGTAAACTTTATTTTGGACAACCTCATTGCTCAAGGTAAGGCAAAAGAGATGATTGTTGTATTACCTTACGGGAATCCATCTTTATTGCTGCCTGTCGGAACAAATACACGTGCAATGGGTGATATGGTAAGTAATGATATTGTTAAAGACCTGATGCCATTTGTGGAAAAGAATTATCGTACCATCAATGATCGTAATAGTCGTGGTATTGCAGGTTTTTCTCGTGGCGGAAATCAAGGACTGTCGATCGGCTTGAATAATCTGGATAAGTTCTCATACCTCTGCTCTTACAGCTCGTTTACCAATACCAATATTCCGGGCGTTTATGACGATGCTGCCAAGACAAACAGCCTGATAAACCTCTTTTGGCTAGGTGTAGGTACTGACGATTTCCTCTATGGTAATGCCAAAGACTATATGGACTTCCTAGATCAGAAAGGTATTAAAAATACAAAAGTCTTTACAGACGATAAGTTTGGTCATACATGGATGAATGCCAAATACTTCTTAGGACAATCATTACCATTATTATTTCAGAAATAATTCAATAAAAGACAGATTATGAAAAAAATATATGCTTTGTCAATAGCCGTTGCAGCCATACTTCTTGCTGTACCCGTTTCGGCTCAACAGAGATTGACTCCTCAGGTTATGGCCTCTCTGTTTCCGGCCGGAGTAAAATCTCCCGATTACAATAAAGATGGTAGTGTGACTTTCCGTTTTCAGGCACCAAATGCTCAGAAAGTCGAATTGAATTGCCAGATGTTTTCAGGCAATAAACCGATGGAAAAAGACGAAAAAGGTGTTTGGAGTATTACTGTTACCCCGGAGCAACCTGATATTTACCCATATTGTTTCGTAGTAGATGGTACTCAGATCGCGGATCCGAATAATATGTATATCTTCCCTAACGAAGGCTTCAAGAATAGTTTGGTAGATGTTCGTGGCGAAGCTCCTACCATGCAAGATATGCAAGACGTACCTCACGGAAAGGTCTCTTACCGCTATTATCATTCCAATAACGTAGGTTTTGATCGTCCGATGTGTGTGTACACTCCGGCAGGTTATGATGCTGCAGGAAAAGAGAAATATCCTGTTCTTTATCTGATTCACGGTATGACAGATACATACGAAACCTGGTTCAAGGTGGGTCGTGTAAACCTTATTATGGATAATCTGATAGCTCAGGGTTTGGCGGAAAAGATGATTGTTGTAATGCCTTATGCCAACCCATATCCGGAGATGATTACACGCGGACTGACGGAGAGTGCGGATGTTATGGGTACCGATATTTTCTGCAAGGAACTGCTTAACGAAGTGATTCCTTTCATTGAGAAGAACTATAAGGTTCGTACTGATGCGGGCAGTCGTGCTATTGCAGGGTTCTCTCTTGGCGGCCGTCAGACATTGGCTGCGGGTTTAGGAAATCCAGATAAATTTCATTGGGTTTGTGCTTTCTCTCCGGCAATTTTCGGTGAAGAGTACAATACTAACTTCGATAATGGTACTTATGCTCCGATAGCTAAGTTGCAGAAGAGCCTAAAACTGATGTGGCTTGGTTGCGGTACTGAGGACTTCCTTTTGTCGGCTTCACGCGGGTTGGACAAATCCTTGACGGATAGAGGACTGAAGCATACTGCATATTTTCCGGGTGGAGGACATACTTGGATGAATTGTCGCGATTATATTGAGATAGTTGCCAAAGAGTTGTTTAAAAAATAAATGCAGACAATAATGAAAAAACTTTTGTTTATAGTAACTGCATTGCTATCGGGACTTCCTTTAATCGGTCAACAGTCTCATGTAAACCTGGCTTGGAATCCACAATTGAATACCGAAAATATAAATCCATACAGTTGTCAGGTTATATCTCCTGATGTTCACGACGATCATACCGTCACATTTCGTGTTAAGGCTCAAAATGCAAAGGAGGTGTTGCTTACCGGATCGATGTTTGTAGGTAATGATGCCCGAAAGAGAGTCCCATTTACAAAGGACGAGTCCGGCATTTGGACATTGACCATAGGGCCGCTTACTCCGGAAATATATTTTTATTACATTATTATTGACGGTGTTCAGAATATTGATGCCAATAATACTTATACCGGTCATGCAGCAATGCCGGCATTCAGTATGCTTTTCGTTCACGGTGACGAGCCTGCATATTATGATGCAAAGAAGGATGTTCCTCATGGTAGTGTTACCACACATTATTACTATTCATCGGTAACAGATGGAGTGAGGGATATGATGGTATATACTCCTGCTGGTTATAACCCAAAGAAGAAATATCCGACGCTTTACCTCATGGGTGGTTCGGGAGATGTTACCGAGACATGGGTTATGCATGGACGCGCCAATTTTATTTTAGACAATATAATTGCCGAAGGAAAGGCACGTGAAATGATTGTTGTATTTCCTAACGACCAGATAGTGACGCGCAGCCATCCTCAGCATACCGAACTCGCTTTTCCATTAATTGAAAGAGAGATTCTAGAGTGTGTGATACCATTTGTAGAGTCACATTACAGTGTCATTAAAGACCGTCATGCACGTGCAATCAGCGGGCTCTCCATGGGTGCCCGTATGTCGCAATATGTGGGTCTGAGAAATTTGGATGTGTTTGGCTCTACAGGATTGTTGAGTGGTGCTATTGAGGTGAGTGAGACTCCAGCATTGAATGATTCTGATATTAATGATCGTATAGATTATCTGTTTGTCGGTGGAGGGACCTATGAAATCGGTATGATGGCTCGTCATACAACTTTTCATGAGACCTTAGATAAAATAGGTGTTAAGCATGATTATTATGTAGGTGGAGGCGGTGCACATGATTTAGTCACATGGAGGCATCTATTGTATTATCGTTTCCTTCCTAATTTGTGGCGCAATAATTACAAGTGGAAATAATGATTTCTTATTAAAGTTGTCCGCAGTGAGAACCATTGCGGACAACTTTTAAAGTTCGGATATTAGCTGTTTTACTGCTAGGGCTTGATCTGACAATTCGAATATTTCGGAACTGTATTCTTCATAAGAACGAGGCTTCTCCATCTCTATTAATAATTGATGATGCGCCTTTTTTAGTGAAGTCAAAGCAGTAGCACACTTCGACTGAAGAATACGAATATTGTTTAATTGAGTTTTCAATTCAAGATATTTGCGGTCAATGCTTAAATCGTAACCTTGATTTGCGTAGGCTTTTGTGGCATTGATATATGATCGGTAATTGATTTCCAATCCCTCTTCCTCATTGTCGATAAGATCTCTGAACCCCTCCTTACGCAAAAGATTTATAATTGCATCGCAACAGACGGATACAATCGTGTCTCCGGTTTCAATATATTGTTTGACTAAGTACCTTTGGCGTCGTTTGGAGTATTGTTCAGTGAGGTAACCTGTAGTCTTACCTATTGTACGCGGTAGTCCGGTTTTGATTTCTTCATCCCATTTAAGGGTATTGTAGGCGATTAGAAGAGAATCGACATTTCTACCTATCCCGCGTAATTCCACACCGTTCTGTCTCCATCGACTTTCCGCGCTCAGAGATCTAAGCGCCTTTAGATAACTGTTTAATACATTTAAATAAACATTGGCTCTCTGTGCTATTGAATTATCTTTCTTCTCTGCTTTTGCAAGTGCATTTAACTCTGCAACTTTATTCTCTGTATCTTGAAGCGAAGCTACATAAATAAGTCCGCGTTCGCGTCTTATATTAGATAACTCTTGAAATATTATACCCGGAGCAATGGAAATACTGTCCGATTGTACAGTCATTTCGTTTACTTTTTTGAGCTGAGTCTTGCTAATAGTAGCACAACTGAATATAAGAACGCAGAATAACAGTATTAATGACCATTTAGCGATAACCTTTAATATCTTGACACACTCTTTAATAACACTCTCGGTAATGTCAAGAGCCTTTGGAAACTTGTTTAATTTTCTTACTAAAGCGCGTATCTCTTTTGCCTGGAGGTTTATTCTGAATGTCTCTTGCTCAAAGTCATTTATTATCTCTTTTTGAGTCTTTTCGATTAAAGAACGTTCAATGGCGCGAAGTGTAATTGAGGTCTCTTCCAATGTTGCTCTTTGCTCATTACTTAGTCCGGTGGAGGTTCGTTCATTCTCTATTTCTTTTAATGACTTCCTCACTTCTTCGAGAGATACAGGTGTTTCATTACTTTTTGAGTTTTTATTTGTATTCATAAAATAAGTGTCGAAGTTTTATGCGTTTTTTTTTTGAATGCTTCGACACACAAAAGTAATAAGAAATTCCAAACAGCTTTTTAAAAACGCATTTCAATTGAATAAACGATAAAATCAAAACGACTTATAAGAAAATAATGTTTAATTATCGTTTGATTTATTGACTTGAACTATCTTCGCTAAAATGTTTTTTTATGGATATCATAGATAGAATAACGAGCTTGAGAGAGTTGATGACTAAGTGGTGTTGGGAATTTGCGGTTATCAGCGGAACGGATCCTCATAATAGTGAATATACTCCGAGAAGATGGTCGCAACGAGAATTCATCAGCGGTTTTACCGGGTCAGCCGGTACCGTAGTAGTGACAGCCGAACATGCAGGGCTTTGGACAGACTCTCGTTATTATATACAGGCTGCTCGGGAGTTGGCCGGAAGTGGTATCGAACTGCATAAGACATCATTACCGGATAGTCTTGATTGGGCTGATTGGATAGTGGAAAATATTACCGATGCGGGTAAGGTAGGTATAGATGGATTATGTATAAGTGGTAAAGAGGTTGATTATCTATCCAATCGTATTGCTTACAGGCATGGAGAGGTTATCTCTTGTCCGAATTATCTGGATTCGTTATGGAATAATCGTCCTTCTTTTCCAACAGGAAAGGTATGGCTGCATGATGTATGTTATTCCGGTCGTTCTACTTCGGAAAAGCTATCATGGGTGCGTGAGAAAATCGGTGAGAATGGATGTAAGTATGCACTGGTCAGTAGTTTGGATCAGGTGGCATGGCTACTGAATATTCGTTCAAATGATGTGGACTATTGCCCTTTTGTAATATCTTATGCTATTATCGAGCCTATGAGGGTAGCTTTGTTTATTGACAGATCAAAGGTGGATGCTGACGTTGAGGCTTTTTTGTCGGCAGATCGGATTGAACTATACGATTATGATGAAGTGTCGGATTATATATGTAATATGAATGATGTCGGCATGATGTTTATTGATCCCTCTTCACTTAACAATGAGTTGAATAATACTGTTATGAATCGATTCGGATTAAACCGTATTGTCTATGGCGTATCTCCTATAGAATTAGAGAAGTCCATAAAAAACAGTGTTGAGATAGATGGATTTAGACATGCATATATACTTGATGGCATAGCACAGACACGTTTCTTTCATTGGTTGGAAGAGAGTATGAATAATAATACGATATTGACAGAGGCAGATTTGTCCGACAAAATTCATTCTTTACGTGCTGAGAATCCCGATTTTATAGACGAGAGTTTTGAGACGATATCGGCTTATGGTGAGAATGCCGCACTACCTCATTATTCTACAGTTCGCGGTAAAGATGCAAGGCTTAAACCCGGAGGACTTTATCTGATGGATAGCGGTGCTCATTATCGTTTTGGTACTACGGATATTACCCGTACTATTCCGCTGGGACCTGTTTCTCAATTGGAGAAGGAGGATTACACATTAGTTATGAAGGCTATGATAGATCTGGCGATGACGGTTTTCCCTGAGGGAACTCCGGGATGCAGACTCGATGCCGTGGCTAGAAGACCGTTGTGGCAGACCATGCGGAATTTCGGTCATGGTACAGGTCATGGTGTGGGAAATCTGCTTTCCGTTCACGAAGGACCTCAATCCATTCGTCAGAATATGAAAGATCAACCTATCTTGGCAGGAATGATAACCTCCGATGAGCCCGGTATATATCGTGAGGGTATGCATGGTATTCGTCATGAGAATATGATACTATGTGTACCGGCCGGCGAGAATGAATTTGGCCGATGGTTGAAATTTGAGACATTGACTATGACATATTTGGAAACTTCACTTCTTATTATTGAGATGTTGGATAATGAGGAACGCCGTTGGTTGAATGATTTCAATGCTCATGTTGCTGATACACTTTGTCCGCTGCTCTGTGAAGAAGAAGCGGTATGGCTTAGAAAAAAGACAAAAGCCGTATAAAAAAATATAGGAAAAAGCGCTACCTTTGTGACTTGAAAAAGAAACCGAAAAAAGATGCCCTTGTAGTTCAATGGATAGAACGGAAGTT
The DNA here is from genome assembly GCA_964403455.1 of uncultured Bacteroidaceae bacterium. Classification (GTDB taxonomy): domain Bacteria; phylum Bacteroidota; class Bacteroidia; order Bacteroidales; family Bacteroidaceae; genus Colenecus. Next base: position 7,951 of record CAYOGG010000029.1, read on the forward strand.
TCCTAAACTTCAAATTTGGGTTCGATTCCCAGCGGGGGTACAAAAAGGTATGTTGTGGTTTTATCAGTAACTTTTGATGGAGGTTACTGATTTTTTTTGTGATTACCCTGTACTTATGTATACAATAAGCATTGCCAGTATGCAGAATTTATGCACTAAATTCTTACTTTTTGTCAAATTTAGTCAGAAATATAGGCAAATCTGATATGAGGATAGAATTATTATGTAAATTTGCATTCAGAAATAATGAAAGAATATTCATATATATAGTTATTATGTTAGTAAAAGAATTGGATCAGGTGGTTGTGCGTTTTTCGGGCGATTCCGGTGACGGAATGCAGTTGGCGGGAAACATATTTTCAACCGTATCGGCGACAGTAGGAAACAGTATCTGTACATTTCCGGATTATCCGGCAGATATTCGTGCTCCGCAAGGTTCTTTGACGGGCGTTTCAGGATTTCAGGTTCACATCGGAGCAGAAAAGATATTTACTCCCGGTGATAAATGTGACGTCCTTGTTGCAATGAACCCGGCTGCTCTTAAGACTCAGTACCAATTTTGTAAGTCGGATGCTGTTATAATCACTGATTCGGATTCGTTTGAAGCAAGTGATCTTGCGAAGGCCCAGTTTACTACAAACAATCCGTTTGAAGAGATGGGAATAAAGAATGTTGTTATTGAGGCTCCCATATCAAGTATGTGCAAGGAGAGTCTCAAGGATAGCGGATTGGATGTTAAATCGATACTTAAGTGTCGTAATATATTTGCCGTTGGTTTGGTTTGCTGGTTGTTTGACCGCAAACTTTCGTTGGCTGAGGATATGCTGAAACATAAGTTTGCAAAGAAGCCTGAAGTTGCTGAAGCTAATCTGAAGATCTTGAACGACGGTTATAACTACGGTCACAATATACATGCAGGCGGTGCTACGGTATATAGAATAGAGTCGAAAGGACCCAAGATGAAAGGCCAATATATGGATATTAATGGAAATAAAGCCACGGCCTACGGATTTATAGCAGCCGCTGAAAAAGCGGGATTGAAATTATATCTTGGTTCTTATCCTATCACTCCGGCAACAGATGTACTTCATGAACTCTCCAAACAAAAATCGTTAGGTGTCATCACCGTTCAGTGTGAAGATGAGATAGCCGGTTGTGCTTCTGCCGTTGGTGCTTCTTTCGCCGGAGCTTTGGCTTGTACTTCCACTTCGGGTCCCGGTATCTGTTTGAAGTCGGAGGCGATGAATCTGGCTGTCATAATGGAACTGCCTTTGGTAGTGCTGGATGTTCAGAGAGGTGGACCTGCTACAGGTCTTCCTACCAAATCCGAACAGACAGACCTTCTTCAGGTTCTTTTCGGACGTAATGGAGAGTCTCCAATGCCGGTTATTGCGGCCGCTTCACCAACCGATTGTTTCGATGCAGCCTATTATGCATGCAAAATGGCATTGGAACATATGACTCCGGTAGTCTTGATGACTGATGCTTTTATTGCAAACGGATCATCAGCATGGAAATTACCTAAATTGTCGGATTACCCGGCTATAAATCCTCCTTACGTTACTCCGGAGATGAAAGAAGGTTGGGCTCCGTATTTGAGAAACCCCGATACCAATGTACGTTATTGGGCTACCCCAGGTACGGAAGGGTTTACTCATGTCTTGGGCGGATTGGAGAAAGACAACAAAACAGGTGCCATTTCTACTAACCCTGATAACCATGATCTGATGACACATTTACGTCAACAGAAGATAGATAAGATTCAGGTTCCGGATATTGAAGTGTTGGGAGATAAGGATGATGCTGAGTTACTGATTGTCGGTTTCGGCGGTACATACGGGCATTTGCATTCTGCAATGAATGAGATGAGAGTCGCCGGTAAGAAAGTGGCTTTGGCCCATTTTCGTTATATTAATCCTCTTCCTAAGAATACCGCAGAAGTACTGAAGCGTTATAAGAAAGTGGTAGTAGCCGAACAGAATCTCGGCCAGTTTGCCGGCTGGCTTCGTATGAAAGTGGATAATTTTGTACCATATCAGTTTAATGAGGTCAAAGGACAACCGTTTGCTGTGGCTGATTTAGTGGCAGCTTTTACGGAGATTTATAATAAGTAATAACCTGATTAAGAGAAAATAACAATGAACGAATATACAGCACAAGATTTCAAGAAAGGACAACCACGCTGGTGCCCCGGATGCGGTGACCACTTTTTCTTAGCTTCACTGCAGAAAGCAATGGCAGAAATTGGTATTGCACCTTATGATACAGCCGTTATTTCAGGTATCGGTTGTTCAAGTCGATTGCCGCATTATATGGCAACGTACGGAATGAATACTATTCACGGACGTGCTGCCGCTATAGCGACAGGCTGTAAGGTGGTTAATCCGAAATTGACGGTATGGCAGATCTCGGGTGACGGTGACGGATTGGCTATTGGTGGTAACCATTTCATTCACGCGATGAGACGTAATATAGACCTTAATATAGTTTTGCTTAATAACCGTATCTATGGTCTTACAAAGGGACAGTACTCGCCGACGTCACCTCTTGGATTTGTCAGTAAGTCATCTCCATATGGTACTGTTGAGGAACCTTTTCGTCCGGCTGAACTCTGTTTTGGAGCTCGCGGTAATTTCTTTGCGCGTGCAGTGGCCACTGACGCTCCGGGTAATATCGAGATACTTAAAGCTGCTCAACAGCACAAGGGTGTTTCTGTATGCGAGATTCTTCAGAATTGTGTTATCTTCAACAATGGAACACATGATAGTGTCTCCACAAAAGAGGGACGAGCTAAGAATGCTATTTATCTGAAACACGGTCAACCTATGCTGTTTGGTGAAAATAACGAATTCGGTCTTATGCAGGAGGGCTTCGGCGTAAAAGTCGTCAAGCTGGGAGAGAATGGTATCACTGAAAAAGATATTCTTATCCATGACTCTCATTGTAAAGATAACACTTTGCAACTGAAGTTGGCTTTGATGGAAGGTCCTGAATTTCCGATTGCCCTCGGTGTGATTCGTGACGTAGAGGCTCCTACCTATAATGATGCTGTTTACGAGCAGATTGAGGAGGTCAAGAATACTAAGAAATATCATAATTTTGAGGAAATGCTTCAAACGAATGATACATGGAATGTCGAATGACATTCCATGTATCATTCGTTTGAGAATCCAAACGTCCTCTTCATACCCCCCACCCAAACCCTCCCCTAAAGGAGGGCTTTGTCGCTCCGCTACGAATTATACATAAAAAAGCGAGACTTTACCACATTGTGATAAGGTCTCGCTTATATTATTATAGATGTTGTTATTTGCTTTTGGCTGCGCCGGAATTCATGGTTGCTTCTGTTTCCTGTTTTGCCGGATTACTATTGGTGCCAATGGTAGCGGCAGCAAGTTCATCATCGCAACGATAGATTCTGATTGTTAATTTGCCGTTTGACATATCCAACTTTCCTTTGAGCGGGCATGTATTCAGAAATGAAAGAGCTTTACTGTCTGTAACAATTGTGGGTTTTGTGTATTCTTCACCGTCTTTACCATTGTTCTCGATGAATATTTTACACTTGGCTCCGGTCGAATCGGTTCCTTCCAATATATAACGTGCAGATAGACCGCCTTTACCGTTTTCTCTCATTTGTGTATCCACTCCACCCGGGAGGACTTCTCCTACAAAATACTCGCTCTCAGCATGGCCGGTGAACTGTAACATGTTAACACTTTTTCCTCCACCATTAACTGAGGACATTCCGACAATTGTTATCAGAAGTGTAATGATTTCTGTCATGATTGTTTTTTTATTTTAAATACGTTTTTTATTCTTACTCTATTAGAACATCATACCCATACCACTACCTCCTGAGCCGAAGTTGACGGTAGCTTGTGATTTGGATTCTACGGGTGTTTCACCGTTTTTAGCAGGTATCCAGTCAGGCATCATCATTATAGTACGCAGAGCTTCTCTTTCCATAAGGAAGTTACCACCGTTTATTATTACAGGATTAATTACGGCTCCATCGGTACCTATCGTGAAACCTACGGTGATATTTCCTTTTACACGACTGTCTTGAAGTACTTGGGGATAGGTAGTGTTAGAACGTACAAATTGTTGCATGGCAAACATACCACCTGGATATTGAGCTTGAGGACCTCTTGGCGCAGCAGATTGTTGTCCTCCCATGCCACCACCGGGGAATCCTCCCATACCACCTCCCGGAAAACCACCCATACCACCACCAGGGAATCCACCTTGATTTTGATCGTTTGCAGATTCTTCTGTTTTTGGGTCTATTGACATCGGTACGCCTTGACTCAGGACAGTTACGAGAGAGTCTATGCAATGGGTGTAATTAGGATATTCTTTTTTTGATCTGAGAACATTTCTATACCATTGTTTTGCTT
>CAYOGG010000030.1:0-12048 GCA_964403455.1 uncultured Bacteroidaceae bacterium
TTTTTAAAAGAATAAAAATTCCGAGAAATGACGGAACAGATCAAGCCGATTATTTGTTGAATAGCGTATATACAACAGCTATATGTATAGATAATTCCAATAGAAAATGGATAGGAACTCAAAATAACGGTGTTTTTCTATTAAGTGCTGACGGTATAGAGACAATAGAACACTTTACTACTAAAAATAGTCCATTACCTTCAAATGAGATTCAAAGCATTACAATAGACCATTCATCAGGCTCTGTTTTCTTCGGTACAAGCCTCGGTTTAATAGAATATGGAGGTGATGCCAATGAACCTCAAAATAATCTCTCTGAATCGAAAATATGGGCCTATCCTAATCCGGTACTTCCAAATTACGAAGGTTTGGTTTCTATAACAGGATTAACTGAAAACAGTAATGTAAAAATAGTAAGCGCTTCCGGAAAATTAGTAAATCAAGGCATATCCAAAGGTGGACTCTATACTTGGAATTGTTGTGACTATTCAGGAAAAAGAGTTGCATCGGGAGTTTATCAAGTAATAATAAATAGTAATGATAAAAAAGAGGGATTTACCACAAACATCACAATCATCAAATAAATAATATTGTTTTTTATTTTTATAGAGAATATATGTTGTTGTTATTATCCTGTTGATATTGTTGATAACTTGTTTTATAATAGAGAATATAAAGTTATCAATATTATTGTCCTTTTTTAAACAATGATTTAACAGCTTATTTAATTGATTATATTTGTATTAAATAAATTATTAACATGATGTTTATTATGATATGTTTATAATTATAGATGAGTAGATGGTATTTTGATTGTTAATTATATGTTGGTAAAACAATATAAAAAGGTACGATTTGAACATCATTATTTGAATTATATTGTTATATATATTTTAAGTTGAGTATTTCATAATAAAGATGTGTTTAGTTATAGCTTTTTTCTCAACACTTATATAGATGTTTTCAACAGTTTAGATTGATTAATGAACTACTTTTGCACATAAAAATAGTCGGAAATATGAAGAAATTGGATATTATTGAATTGAATAGAATTAATACTGAAGAATTCAAATCAAGTAATAAATTACCTATAGTTATAATATTGGATGATGTAAGAAGCTTATACAATGTAGGTTCTGTTTTTCGTACTTCTGATGCATTTCGTATTGAAAAGATAATATTGTGTGGAATTACGGCAACTCCCGATAAGTGTTTGACGGAAATTCATAAGACTGCTTTGGGAGCAGAAGAATCGGTTGATTGGATTTATGAAAAAGATTGTATAAATGCAGTACAAAAACTTATTGATAAAGGATATAAAACTGTTGCAGTAGAGCAGGTACATAATAGTATTAAATTGGATTCATTCAAGGCTGATCTTTCAGAGAAATATGCCCTGGTTTTTGGAAATGAGGTTAAAGGAGTAAAACAACAGGTAGTGGACATATGTGATATTTCCATAGAGATTCCTCAATATGGAACAAAACATTCTTTAAATGTATCGGTTTCAGCCGGAGTGGTACTTTGGGAGTTTGCCAAACAAATGGAATCCATATTGGAATGAAATCCGTTAATGAGCTTCAAGCCAGTTTTTTCCCCATCCCGGATCAGCTACCAAATAGACAGACATAGGATAAGCATTTTCCATCTCTTCCAATACTATCTTTTCCACTATTTTTTCTTCGCCTTTAAATACATTGAAGTTTAATTCGTCATGCACCTGAAGAATCATGGTTGATTTTAGTTTTTCATCCATAAACCGATTGTATATGCCTATCATGGCTTTTTTTATTATATCGGCAGCACTTCCCTGAATGGGAGCGTTGATGGCATTTCTTTCGGCAAATCCGCGAACAGTGGCATTATGAGAATTAATATCCGGTAAATATCTTTTTCTATGTAAAACGGTTTCAATATATCCTTTTTTTCGAGCCTCAACTATAGATTTATCCATATAGCTTTTTATACCTGAATATGTTTTAAAATAGTTGTCTATAAGCTCTTTTGCTTCTGTACGACTAACTCCCATTCTCTGTGCAAGTCCAAAAACCGAGATACCGTAAATGATACCGAAGTTTGCTGTCTTGGCTTTGCTTCTTTCAGCTTTTGTAACCTCTTCAATGGGTTTATGAAAGACTTTTGAAGCTGTAGCTGCATGTATATCGTGTCCTTGTCGGAAGTCGTCTATCATATTTATATCTCCGCTCAGATGTGCCATAATTCGAAGCTCTATCTGAGAATAATCAGCAGAAAAGAAAGTACAGTTATCGTCAGGAATAAATGCTTTTCTTACTTCCTTTCCGTCTTCGTCTCTTATAGGAATATTTTGAAGATTGGGATTACTGGAACTCAGTCTTCCGGTAGCTGTTATGGTTTGATTATATGAAGTATGAATTTTTCCTGTTGAAGGGTTAATAAGTTCGGGAAGAGCATCTATATAGGTTCCTACTAATTTTTTCAAACCTCTGTATTTGAGTATTTCGTCAACGATCTGATGAGAATCCCTGAGACTTTCAAGAACATCTTCTGAGGTAACATATTGTCCTGTTTTTGTTTTTTTGGCCTTATCTATAATTTTCAATTTATCGAACAATATCTCTCCGACTTGTTTTGGAGAGAGGATATTGAAATGACAGTCGGCCAATTCATATATTTTTTTTTCCAGTTCAATCATTCTTTCTGTGAATAGCTTGGAAGTCTCTTTAAGACAATCCGTGTCAATTCTTACTCCTGCTCTTTCCATATAAGCCAAAACCTTTGTCAAAGGCATTTCAATATCGTAAAAGAGTTTCTCGGTATCGTCTTTCTTAAGTTCCTCGGAAAGAACGTTTTTCAACTGTAGAGTGATGTCAGCATCTTCACAAGCATATTCATATATTTGTGAGGGGTCAAGATCGGACATATTTTTCTGTCCTTTACCTTTCTCTCCGATAAGTTCTTCTATTTTTACCGTGTTGTATTGAAGATATATTTCGGCCAAGTAGTCCATGCCGTGATGAAGTTCCGGCTGAATGAGATAGTGAGCAACCATTGTATCAAAAAGCGGACCTTTTACCTCAATACCGTAATTGCCGAGAACCAATATATCGTATTTTATATTTTGACCGATCTTTAGAGTAAGTTCATTTTCAAATAAAGGTTTGAAGATTTCCAGAATCTTTCTTTTCTCTTCATGAGTTTTAGGCATATTCACATAATATGCTTCATGTTCTCTTTCGCAAAGACTAAATCCGACTATTTCCGCAGAAATAGGGTTAACGCCGGTGGTTTCAGTATCAAAACAGAAAAAATCACAGGTAGAGAATTTATGAGCTAACCATATCATTTTTGACTCATTATCAATAAGATGATACAGGTGCTGAGTAGTTTTTATGTCTCTCAGATTTGAATTTTTAATTTCGTCCTTTACATCGGTTCGAAAAACTTCAAACAAATCGCCATGAAAACCATCATCTTTTATTTTATTTTGAACATCGTGGGCAGATATTATATCATCGTTGCTTGGAAGTTTTATTTGAGTATTATTATCTATTACTCTTTTGATAAGATTTCGAAATTCCAATTCTTCAAATATTTCTCGAAGTTTGGACTCATTCGGCATCTCTCTCTTGAGCGCATTCATATCAAATTCGATCGGAACATCGATTATAATAGTTGCAAGCCGTTTGCTGAATTTTATCTGTTCAACGTTTTCCTCAATCTTTGTCTTTAGCGAACCTTTAAGTGTATCAGTATTCGATAAGAGGTTTTCTATGCTGCCGAATTCATCTATTAGTTTCTGTGCCGTCTTCATTCCGACTCCGGGACATCCGGGAATATTATCTGAGCTGTCACCCATCAATCCGAGTAGATCTATTACCTGTTTAGGTTCAGATACGGCATATTTCTCTTTTACAGAGCCTTCATTAATAATCTCAAATCCGTTATCTCCATATTTGGGTTTGTATATGAATACGCGGTCGGTTACCAATTGACAATAATCCTTGTCAGGTGTCATCATATATGTCTCAATATTGCCGACCTGTTTTGCTTTATATGCAAGAGTTCCGATGACATCATCCGCCTCGAATCCCGGCACTTCGAGTATCGGTATATTGTATGCCTTTATAATATCTTTTATTATTGGGATAGATTCGCGTATTACCTCGGGAGTTTCTTCTCTTTGAGCTTTGTACTCTTTAAAAAGTTCATGCCTGAAGGTACCGCCTTTCGGATCAAATGCTATTCCTATATGTGTGGGAGATTCTTTCGATAGTATTTCTTCCAAGGTATTTACGAAGCCTAAAATTGCCGATGTATTCAGCCCCTTGGAGTTTATTCTAGGTGCTTTAATAAACGCATAATATGCTCTGTAAATGAGAGCATAAGCATCTAAGAGAAAAAGTTTTTCCATATCCGTTTGATTGTCACCATAAAAGTACGAAATAATTCCTATATTCTTCTTTTTTACTAATTTTGCAGCGCAAAAGGCTTTTCCCCTCGAGCGTAATATTTGTACCAATTTTTAATGGATCAGTTTACTGAAATAATAAGTCCAATCAAGGACGAATTTTCTGAGTTTAAAACTCATTATTCTTCTCTTTTTGCCAGTGATGTAGCTGTGACTAATTCTCTCCTCGAATTTCTTCGCAGTCGTAAGGGAAAGATGATGCGCCCTATACTGATTCTTCTGACAGCCAAGTGTTTCGGTCCTATTCCCAATAGTGTTTATCATGTAGCATCAGCTTTGGAATTGTTACATCAGGGAAGTTTGATTCATGATGATGTGGTTGATGATAGTGATGAAAGAAGAGGTCGTCCGTCTGCAAATGCTGCATTTAACAATAAAGTGGCCGTTTTGTTGGGAGACTATGTAGTTGCTATGGCTCTTGAACAAATATCTAAAGCCAATCATATAAAGCTGATTACGCTTATGTCGGATTTGACTAAAAATCTTTCGGAAGGAGAGATTCTTCAGTTGGATTCCCGTAATGACAAGATTCTTTCTGAGGATGGATATTTCAATATTATCTCGAGGAAAACCGCATATCTATTTTCGACTTGTACAAAAATGTCTTCGCTTTTATGTGATGCTTCAAAGATGGATTTGGAAGCGTTGACTCGTTTTGGAGAAATAGCCGGATTGTGTTTTCAAATAAAGGATGATATCTTTGATTATCAGCATTCTACAGAAATCGGAAAACCTTTTGGAAATGATCTTAGAGAGGGCAAATTTACTTTACCTGCAATATATGCATTATCTCAAAGCGATAGAGACTGGTCGGAAGCTGTGGATTTGGTAAAGAATTGTACCGCTTCTGATGAATTAATTTCGGAAATCACCGATTTCACCATAAAAAACGGCGGTATTGAATATGCGGAAAATAAAATGAAAGAACTGAAAAGTCAAGCTATTTCAATTCTTCCATCTCATATTCCGGATAATCTTAGAAAGGCATTTTCATGCTATTTGGACCTCATTATCAATCGTCAAAAATAGTATTTAACGCTATTCTCCTCAAAATTGTTTGATATCCTTACCTGTTATCTCACTGATTAAATTGTTTGCAAGTCTGCTTGCGCCTATTCTGAAACGTTCTTTTGTAAGCCAATCCTTTCCGAGAATATTTTTTACTATTGCATAATAGAGTACGGCATCATCAGTGGAAACTATCCCTCCGGCAGCCTTAACTCCGATAATTCGTCCGGTTTCTTCTGCATATTCCTTTACTGCCTTACACATTACATAGAAAGAAGCAGGGTCGGCACCCTGATACTCTTTTCCGGTAGATGTTTTAATAAAGTCCGCTCCCGAATACATAGCTAAAATTGAGGCTTTCTTTACGTTTGAGAGGTTTTGTAGAGCATCCGTTTCAAGTATTATCTTCAGAGTCTTATCATCGCAAACGGATTTGATTTCTTCCAATTCATCGCTTATTCCTTCATAGTCTCCATCTAAAAATTTGCCGATAGGAAGTACAATATCTATCTCGTCAGCTCCTTCATGTATTGCAAGTGAAACCTCAGCTATTTTTATTTCGGTAAATGTTTGTGAAGATGGGAATCCACCGGCAACACAGCAGGTTTTTACATTATCTACTTCTACCGATTTACTGATTATATCGGCAAAATTTGGATATACACAAATTGATGCGACAGAAGGTAAATCGGGAAATCTTTCATCACAATCATTTACCTTCTCGGCAAGAGCAAGTATGCTGTCTTCACTGTCTGTAGATTTTAGCGAAGTTAAGTCTATACAGCTCAATATTGCTTTGAGTGCACTCGCGGTCTTTTCTTTTAAAACATCTTTTTTAATCGATTCTACCGCCTTTTTTACACTATTCTCATCGACCTCGATGTTATACTTTGAGAATGCTTCACTATAACGATCCGTTGCAGGCTCATTTGAATTATTCAAATCAAGGCCGTAATCTTCAAAATCCTCCATATTATTCTTTATTCTTTGTATCCATTATTATCGTCACGGGGCCGTCATTTAGAAGAGAGACTTTCATATCTGCTCCAAATATACCGGTTTGTATCTTCTGTTTCACTTCTTTTCCTATAACACTGCAGAATTTCTCATACATGGGCTGGGAATAATCTCCTTTCGAAGCTCTTATGTATGACGGTCTGTTTCCTTTCTTGGTTTGGGCCATTAATGTAAATTGACTGATAATCAACAATTCTCCGTTTACTTCAATTAGTGATTTGTTCATTACACCGTTTTCATCGTTGAAAATTCTCATATTTACAATCTTTTTGCTCAGCCAATCGATGTCTTCGTCGTTGTCTTCATCTTCTATTCCGACCAAAACCATCAAACCGTTTGCGATCTTACCGCATATGTTGCCTTCAACCGTTACAGATGCTTCAGTCACTCTTTGTATTACTGCTCTCATTATTTTTTCTTATTTATAAACCAGTCAATAATAGTCTTTGCCTTACTCTTTCCAATAATCTTTGAAAGTTCCTCTTCAGATGCTTCGCTGATTCTTTTTACACTTTTGAATTCCCTAAGCAATAAGGTAGATGTTGTATCTCCAATCCCTTTTATATCAGTGAGTTCTGATCCTAACTGATTCTTACTTCTCTTCTTCTTATGGAAAGAAATTGCTACCCGATGAACCTCTTCTTGCATTTGCTGAAGAAGACGAAACAATTCTCCGTCAGGTTTAATACCTATTTCCATTTGCGGAAAACCGAATAAAAGTCCGGATGTTTTATGGTGATTGTTTTTTACAAGGCCTGCAATGCTTAGGCTAATACCCAGATTATCAGAGACTTCTTTGGCAATAGACATCTGCCCTTTACCTCCGTCAACAATAATGAGATCCGGCATTCTCTCTCCCTCTTCCAATACTCTTGAATACCTGCGAAAAAGAACTTCGTACATTGAACCGTAGTCGTCTCCACCTTGTGCAGACTTAATATTGTATAGTCTGTAATCTTTCTTCAAAGGTTTTCCGTTTTCATATACAACGCAAGCAGCTACGGCATCGCTTCCTGATATGTGAGAGTTGTCGAAGCATTCTATTCTTATTGGAGTGTGTTCGAGTTTAAGTAATCCCTGTAACTCCTTCATAAGCCTAAGATGTTTTTGTTCAGGATTTAGCTTATCCATACGTTTTACCCGATCAAATCGGTATTGTTTAACGTTTAAAAGAGACAAATCCAATAGCTTTTTCTTATCTCCTCTTATCGGAACTGTCCATGTAATCCCTTTTGATTCGGTTTCGGGAGCAAAGGGTACAATTATTTCCGAAGCTTTACTACCATATCGTGAACGCATCTCTGCAATTCCCAATAAAAGTATATCTTCAATGGTTTCATCGAGTTTTTTCTTATACTCAAATGTAAATGCTTGATTGATACATCCCGCCGAAACGTGCAAATAGTTTATGAATATTATATTTTCATCTTCTTCAGCAGAATATACATCCACATTATCCAATATACTATTCACAACTTGGCTCTTTTCACCGAAGGATTTTATCGTCTCATATCTGTTTTTTATATCCTGAGCCTCTTCAAATCTTAAATCACCCGCAAATTTCTTCATTTCAAGAAGTAATTCCTTTGTCAACTCTCCTGCTTTGCCGCTTAATATTTTCTTGATTTCATCGATCTGACGGTTATAATCTTCTCTACTCTGACATCCTATACATGGTGCCTTACAATTCTTAATATGGTATTCAAGGCATTCCTTATATATCCCTTTTTTTATTCCTTCATCATTAATAGGATATTTACATGTTCTTAGTGAATATGTATGTTTTATCAGATCCATCAACATATTCAATGTACCCACATGACTATATGGACCATAGTATTTAGAACCGTTTTTGATGATTTTTCTTGTTTTGTATATGCGAGGAAATTCCTCTTTGGTAATGCAGATAGACGGATAAGTTTTATCGTCCTTAAGAAGAATGTTATAATGAGGCTTGTACCGCTTGATAAGGTTATTTTCCAATAGCAATGCATCCCACTCCGTTCCGACTACAATATATTTAATATCCGATATACGGCTTACAAGAACCTTGGTCTTATAGGTCTGTTGCTCTTTTTGAAAGTATGAAGAAACCCTTTTTTTGAGATTTTTTGCCTTACCTACATAGATGATCTTACCAGCTTCATCCAGATACTGGTAGCATCCCGGCTTTTCAGGTAGATTGTTTACTATCTGTTTAAGCCGTTTCTCATAGGCCTCTTCCCCCTTCATTAATAACTCTTAAGCGAAACTGTTTTATTTGACATTATCGAATTCGTCTATTGAAATAAGGCTCTCAACAATACAGTCCGAAGGAAACTTGGATTTTCCGTCCAGATTTGTCAGTTCAATTATAAAATTCACCATGATTTTTTTAGGATTGAACATTTTAATCAGTTCATATGCAGCAAGCATTGTTCCGCCTGTAGCTAAAAGATCATCATGAATCAGGACTACATCGTTTTCCTTTATTGCATCTTTGTGCATTTCAACCCTATCACGTCCGTATTCTTTCTTGTATTCTATGCTGACTTTATCGTATGGAAGTTTTCCCGGTTTTCGGATCGGAATAAAGCCGGCTCCAAGTCTATATGCCAGGGCTGCGGCAACAACAAATCCTCTTGATTCAATGCCGCAAATCTTTGTAATACCTTTCTCTTTGTACATTTCGTACATAGAATCTACGATCTCTTTGTAATCGTCAGGGTTCATAAACCATGATGTTACATCCTTGAACTGGACACCTTCCATAGGATAATCAGGGATGTTCCTTAAATGTCCAATCAATGTTTCTTTGCTCATTTATTATAGTTATTAATTGTTCCACGTGGAACAAAAGCCGGCTTAAGCCTTTATTATCTGTTAAGTAGCACCAGCAATACATTGATGTCGCTTGGCGATATACCTGGAATCCTGCTTGCTTCAGCCAGGGTTTCGGGCTCTATTCTGTTCAACTTTTGTCTTGCCTCGGTAGAGAGAGATTGAAGATTCGAATAATCAAATTTTCCTTTGATGCGAATATTCTCCAACCTCTTCGTCTTATCTGCAATCATTCTTTCACGGCTTATATATCCGCTATATTTCATGCGAACCTCTGCTGCTTCGATGATTTCATCTTTTCTTTCTTCTATCTTTTCCAACTCGTTCTTGAAAGCAACTATGTGATCGGCTATATTCTTAAGAGTAATCTGCGGCCTGTTTATGAGGTCTATAAGTTTGCATCCTTCACGCAAAGGCGTTGTGCCAAGTTCTTCAAGTGCGGAATTTATAAGCGCAGGTTTTACGGAATAGTTGGATGCGAAGTCAATAAGATGCTCTATGGCCTTTCTTTTTGAGTCCATTTTATCATAACGTTCGGCAGTCGCCAAACCGGCTTGGTATGACCTCTCGGTCAAGCGGACATCGGCATCGTCTTGTCTTAGTAGGATTCTGTATTCGGCGCGTGATGTAAACATGCGGTACGGTTCGTCGACACCTTTATTAATAAGGTCATCTACCAGAACTCCGATATAGGCTTCGTCGCGTCCTAAAATGAAAGGATCTCCTCCATGGCAGTTGATGTGAGCATTTATGCCGGCCAATATGCCTTGGCCTCCTGCTTCTTCATATCCGGTAGTGCCGTTTACCTGTCCGGCCATAAAAAGATTTTTTATAATCTTTGACTCTAAAGAGCGTTTCAGTTGAGTCGGATCAAAATAATCGTATTCTATAGCATACCCGGGTCTGTAAATATCCAGATCTCTAAAAGCGGGAATCGCCTGAAGTGCTTTTATCTGAATATCCATTGGCATGGATGATGAGAATCCGTTCAGATACATTTCATTTGTTTCTTCTCCTTCCGGCTCCAGGAAAAGCTGGTGTTGCTCCTTATCGGGAAAAGTAAACAGTTTTGTCTCAATGCTGGGGCAATATCTTGGTCCTATGCTTTTGATCTGTCCGTTGAAGAGCGGAGAATCGTTAAGACCGGATTTTAGAATCTCATGTACCTTAGTGTTGGTGAAACATGTCCAGCAACACATCTGTTTCAGTTTTCTCGGAGAACTCATAAATGAGAATCTGTGAAAGTCGTTTTCTCCTTCCTGAATCTCCATCTCCTCAAAATGTACGCTGCGCTTGTCTATTCTTACCGGAGTTCCGGTTTTCATTCTGCCGGATCTAATGCCGTGTCTGGTGATAGATTCGGTTAGTAGGTAAGAGGCAGGTTCCGAGATTCGTCCCCCCGGCATCTGAACGTGTCCAATGTGCATCAGTCCATTTAGAAAGGTTCCTGCTGTGAGTATTACACATTTACAGTGGAATTCTGCGCCTTGAAGAGTCCTAACTCCTTGAACTTCACCATCTTTTACTAAAAGCTCTGTTACCGTATCCTGCCAGATATTCAAATTGGGCTGGTTTTCTAAAATCATTCTCCATGCCCAGATGAATTTGGCTCTGTCGCATTGAGCGCGCGGACTCCACATGGCCGGACCTTTTGAGCGATTCAGTATGCGGAACTGTATTGCCGTACTGTCAGTAACCAATCCCATGTGTCCGCCTAAAGCATCTATCTCTCTTACTATCTGCCCTTTAGCTATTCCTCCAACGGCGGGGTTACAACTCATCTGGCCTATCTTGTTCATATCTATTGTTATGAGACAGGTTTTTGAGCCCATTTGAGCTGCAGCAGCAGCAGCTTCCGAGCCGGCATGTCCGGCACCTATTACTATGACATCAAAATTGAAATTCATTCAGCTATATTTCTCTCTGAGGGCTACAAAATTAGATAAAATTTTCAAGCAAGTTGTCAGACTGTTTGCGGAAAGGGGAAAAAGGTTTACTTTTGCAGTTCATTATGTATGCAAGCTAGTTGCAAAGAAATAATAATGTCAAACAAAATATCAACAATTCAAATCTTATGTGGTTAATTGATTCATCTGTAGGAAGAAAGGTGGTTATGAGCGTAACAGGTACTGCGCTAATCCTTTTCTTGACTTTTCACGGTGCAATGAACTGCGTTGCCCTCATCTCCGGTGAGGCTTACAATGCCGTTTGTGAGTTCCTTGGAGCTAACTGGTATGCCTTAGTAGGTACAGTCGGTTTAGCGGCTTTGGTTCTCATACACTTTATTTTTGCCTTTATCTTAGAAATAAGGAACATTAAGGCCGTTGGAGGTTTAAAACGCTATTCTCGCCAGAGCAGACCTCAGAATGTTGAGTGGGCTTCACAAAACATGCTTGTCCTGGGTATCATTGTAGTCTTGGGTTTGGTGCTTCACCTGACTCATTTCTGGGCTAACATGCAGTTCCAGGAACTCATCGGCAGTGAAGCCGTAATTGACGGTAATGTAGTATCACCGACTGATGGCGCTACTTTGATTGCCTATACTTTCGGTAAAACCCCGATTGCCATTCTTTATATAGTATGGCTCGGAGCTATATGGTTTCATTTGTCACACGGTTTCTGGAGTGCAATGCAAACTCTCGGCTGGAATAATCAGATATGGATCAACCGTTGGAAGACAATCGGTATCATATGTGTGACTCTGATAATTCTGATGTTTGTAGCTGTAGTGGTTGCTTTCTGGGCAAAAGCCA
>CAYOGG010000031.1:0-12029 GCA_964403455.1 uncultured Bacteroidaceae bacterium
ATATTCTCTCTTGACATGTTGATAGTTGTGTTTACATTCCTATTTATCGATATGTTTGATACTATAGGTACTGTAGTTGGTGTTTCCAAGAAAGCTAATATGATGAATCCTGATGGTACAATACCAGGTATCAATAGAATTCTTATGGCAGATGCAATTGCAACCGTAGCAGGTGCATGTGCAGGTACAAGTACTACAACTACTTATGTAGAGAGTGCTTCGGGTGTATCTGTTGGCGGTCGTACTGGTCTGACTTCATTTACAGTTGCCGTATGCTTTATAATTGCTCTTTTCTTCTCTCCCATATTCCTGGCTATTCCGGGTTCCGCTACGGCTCCGGCTTTGATTATTGTAGGATTGATGATGCTGACTCCTATCAAAGATATTGATTTGGATGATTTTTCAGAGTCTATTCCTGCTTACATCACTCTTATCATGATGCCTCTTGCATATAGTATCTCTGACGGTATTATGTTGGGTATGATATCATATGTAGTACTTAATGCCTTATGCGGTAAATTCAAGAAAATTTCAATTACACTATGGGTATTGGCTATTCTATTTGTGCTGAGATACATATTCTTGTAAAGAATTGATTTGTCAATAATAAATGTCGTTCGGTTTTTTTTAATCGAACGACATTTTTTTGACGGAATGATTTTCAGAAAATATTCCAAATCACTCTTTTATACTGATTATATTACCTGATTCGGTATCAAAAATAATTTTTGTACTTGCTCCTTTGGGGAATAAAGTGGAGGATAGTATTTCCGTATTTCCGAATTGAGCAATCTGAATATTCTTTTCTACATAACATTTATTATTGTCAATTACCTTGACGTTTGCCCTTCCTGGTACTCTATAGTATAACATAGAGTACGCTGCGGACTTTGATAGTTTTGATATTATGGATTTGGATTTAACGATTTCATTATTGGCTCCAATTTCCGATTTTGGGATATAGTGCAGGTCCTCTATTTCAATATTTATTGGTGATCCTGCAAGATTGTCAGGAGAAAGTACTCCGAGTTTTCTTGAGAAGCGCATCAGAACTTGTCTATTAGATTCGTTTGAAGGATCAATATTAATGGTATATGTGTATTCTTCCGTTATTGTTTCTCCGGTGAACAATTGCATAAGTGCTTGTTCTTGTTTGTCCAAAAGATTTAAAATATATTTTAGAGATTCACCATCCTTAGGCATGTTTTCGGATTGACCGCGGGTGATGGTGTTTTTACTTTCACGAATGTCATATATCTCTTTAGCAGTCAATTCAGCCATCTTTGCAGTGGAACCGGCCAATAGAATTTCTTCCGTGAGATAATCTTGCGGATTTAATCTTTCGGTCTTCGCTTCTTTATTCTCAGAACTATCGGTTTGAACATCAATTAAATTTTCTTTCTGGGTATTTATGGCTGAGATTATTCCATCTGATGTTAATTCAACGGACGGTTTCATCACTTTATTACCGAATTTGATTGTATATAGACAATTGGGATCAGGAACTCCGTGAGAATCAATGTTTACATCCATAACTTCCCAATATTCGTCATGCTGGTTCGCTACATCGTTGATTCTAAGGTAACGTTCAGCATACCTGCAAAATTCACCAGGGGTGTATGTGGTTTTCTTTACTTTTACGGTAACGATCAGGGAGGTCTTCGGCAGGTAATATGTAACACCGTCGGCAGTAACGCCCGGACTATAAACAGTTACATCTCCCTGAGCAATTGTATTCCCCTGAGCAATCGCATTCATTGAACATAATGCAATTGTTGTTGATAAGACAATTCTTTTTAATAACATATTAAATTCTATTTATCATATAGTTTCAGCCATGTTTCAGGCAAAAAATCAATAATATTTTCTGCAATCATTCCCGTTTCACTTAATGCTTCAGCGGCGAAATCTCCTGCCATTCCATGTGCGAAAACTGATATTCTGCAAGCATCTACCGGATTATATCCTTGTGCTAAAAAGGCGAGTACAATGCCGGTTAAAACATCTCCTGAACCACCGGTCGACATACCGGAGTTTCCGGTAGTATTTATGTATGTTTTGCCTATAGGAGTAATAATGATTGTAGGAGAGCCTTTAAGAATAATGTAAGTCAAGTATCTTTTTGAGAAATCGCAAGCCATTGACAACATTTGAGTATTATTATTCCATGTCCCTATTAATCTCTCCAATTCTTTAATATGTGGAGTTATTATCGTTTCTTTCGGCAGTTTATATAGAAGGTCTTTATTCTGGGTTAAAAGATTCAAAGCATCGGCATCTAATACCAATGATTTTATAGGCATATTAAGTTGTTGCTTAAGAGCCGGCAAAGAAATCGGATTTCTGCCTAATCCCGGACCTATACCAATAGCTGAATACTTATCGGTTAAAACAGCTTCCGAATAATGGTTATCATCTTTATCGATATCAACAATTGCTTCAGGAGCACTAATCTGAATAATCAGATTGTTGATGCCGGGTGTATGAACAGTCAATAATCCGACTCCGGATCTAAGACATGCTTTTGCGGATAGTACAGAAGCCCCGGCCATGCCTTTGCTTCCGGCTATCAATAGGGCATGCCCGAAATCCCCTTTATGTGAATCAGCTTTACGAGGTATTATCAAATTGCGTATTATGTCTGTAGTTTCAATTTCCATTGAATCTTCGGACATAATCATCCTCAACGATGAGTAACAATTATTGATAAGACTGTTATTCATTTTTCTGATAGTTTTATGGGGCAAAAGTACACTTATTCTGTTAAAAAAGAATGAAAAGGAAATTTGATTGGATTATTTTCTTCCGAATCAAAAAATAATCGGCTCTTTCTCCGTATTTTTGCACCGATTTTTTTCGATTAAATATCTTAGTGATGGATATAATTCAAGTCAAAGATAAACAATTCAAATTATTTCTTTCTGAGGAACAGATTCTGAAGGAAGTATCGCGAGTGGCATCTGAAATAAATAGAGACTTTGATGGAAAAGAGCCTCTTTTTTTGAGCATTTTGAATGGCTCATTTATGTTTGCTTCAGATCTAATGAAAAGTATTACGATTCCATGTAAGATTTCATTCGTAAAGATGGCATCCTATGAAGGAACGTCTTCTTTAGGTATAATTAAAGAGGTTATAGGTCTTGTGGAATCTATAAAGGACAGACATGTTATTATTTTAGAGGATATTGTAGATACCGGATTAACAATGAAACAGACGGTTGAAGCTCTAGGTTTACGCCAGCCAGCATCATTATCAATTTGTACTTTGTTATGTAAACCGGGCAAACTTCAAGTGGAATTGGACTTGAAATATGTTGCCAAAAATATTCCGGATGATTTTATTGTCGGATATGGTCTTGATTATGATGGATATGGACGAAATTCAAGGGATATATATTCTATTTTGTAATAATTATTAAACAGTATATTTTGATGGATAATATTGTGATTTTTGGTGCTCCGGGATCTGGTAAAGGTACT
This sequence comes from uncultured Bacteroidaceae bacterium, assembly GCA_964403455.1. GTDB lineage: Bacteria > Bacteroidota > Bacteroidia > Bacteroidales > Bacteroidaceae > Colenecus. Next base: position 3,481 of record CAYOGG010000031.1, read on the forward strand.
ATAAGTGCAAAATTGGTGGAACACTTCGGTTACGAACACATTTCTACCGGTGATGTTCTCCGTGCCGAGATAAAGGATGGTTCTGAACTCGGAAAAATTGCACAGAGTTATATGGATCAGGGGCAGTTAATTCCTGATGATTTGATTATCGACATTCTGGCCAAGGTCTATGATTCCAAGAAAGGAAGTATTGGAGTTATTTTCGATGGTTTCCCTAGGACCTTGCCTCAGGCAAAAGCTTTGAAAGAGATGTTGACAAAGAGAGGCGAAAAATTATCCGTTACCTTAAATCTTATTGTAAGTGAGGATGAGTTGATGCGTCGTCTTCTGCGTCGTGCAGAAATAGAGGGACGTTCTGATGATAACAAAGAAACCATAATTAAGCGTTTTAATGTTTATAACACGCAGACGCATCCTCTTTTAGAGTGGTTTAAAAAAGAAGGCGTGCTTTCTGAATTCGTTTTTAAAGGATCTGCAGAGAATTTTGCAGCTGAAATAATAGAGAAAGTTGAGTCGATCTAATTTCGATTCCAAATAAATAATGGCCGAATCTAATTTTGTTGATTACGTAAAGATCTTTTGTCGTTCCGGAAAGGGAGGTAGGGGTTCTGTTCATCTCCGTCATGATAAGTATATTCCTAATGGAGGTCCCGATGGGGGCGATGGCGGACATGGTGGTAGTGTTATCCTTCGCGGTAATAGAAACTATTGGACACTCCTTCATCTTCGTTATGATCGTCATGCTTTTGCTGAAAATGGTGGAAACGGAGGTAGTAAAAAATGTTTTGGAAAAGACGGTAAGGATATTATTATAGAAGTACCCTGCGGTACGGTAGCTTATGATGCTGAAAACGGCCAATATCTTTGTGATATAACTGATGACGGTCAAGAGGTTACACTATTAAAAGGTGGACGTGGCGGTTTAGGAAACTGGCATTTCAGGACTTCAACCAGGCAAGCTCCACGTTTTGCTCAACCAGGAGAACCGGCACAAGAACTGATGATAGTGCTTGAACTGAAATTGCTTGCAGATGTTGGTCTTGTTGGGTTCCCAAATGTTGGAAAATCTACTTTGCTGTCCGCTATTTCGGCTGCGAAACCAAAAATTGCCAATTATCCGTTTACTACATTGGAGCCTAATATTGGTATTGTACCATACAGAGAAGGGAAGTCTTTTGTAATGGCGGATATACCCGGTATAATAGAGGGTGCAAGTGAAGGCAAAGGATTGGGATTGAGGTTCTTACGTCATATAGAACGTAACTCGTTACTTTTGTTTATGATTCCTGTTGATACTGATGATGTTGTAAAATCATACGGAATTTTGCTTAATGAGTTGGCTAAGTTTAATCCGGAAATGTTAGACAAACAACGAGTATTGGCCATCACGAAGTGTGATACTATAGATGATGAGCTGATAGAAATGTTGGAACCTAATATGCCGGATGTGCCTCATGTGTTTATATCAGGAGTGAGTGGAATGGGCCTATCGGAATTAAAAGATATTCTTTGGAAGGAGCTTAATAATGAGAGTAATAAGCTGGAACCGCATATTAATACCGATCACCTTGTACATCGTTCAAAGGATATAAATGATTTGAATAGGGCATTATTGGAAGCCGGTGACGATTTTGAATACGAATACGAAGATATCGTAGAAGATGATATAGAAGAATTTTTTGAGGATGATATTGATCAAGATACTGAAAGGTAAATTTATTGATATACTATTCCATATATACTTTTTCTTCAATCAAATCGGAATATTTACTCATCAGAACCTTACGTTTGAGCTTTAGGGTTTGTGAAAGCATGCCGTTTGCCGTTGTCCATTCATCAATAACAAATAAAGGACGTTTTATAGCCTCATAAGTGGCTAAATTAGAGTTTATTTGTTCAACGAAAGATATAAGTCTGGAACGAATTGCATTGTTCAGGAACATTTCATTATCATGTTTGTATTCAATATCAAGTTCGCGGCAGATATTGATTAAATGTTCCTGATTAACTACTATTACAGCTGAGGCAAATTTTTTATCCTTCCCAAAAACAAAACTGTTATCAAAGTAAGGAGAGTTATTCAATGCAACTTCAATGGTTTGAGGCGAGATGAATTTTCCGTTTGATAGTTTGAAGATTTCTTTCTTTCTATCTGTGATCTTTACGTATTTACCCTCAAAAAGATAACCTATGTCACCGGTATGCAGCCATCCGTCTTTATCTATTACCGATTCCGTCGCCTGAGGGTCTTTATAATAACCTTTCATGACATGCGGTCCGCGAGTCAGAATCTCTCCGTCCTCGGCGAATTTGAGTTCTGATCCTCCAATCGGTTTACCAACAGTACCTATTATGTTATATCCGTCCATAGGACTATTTACTGAGATAACAGGCGATGCTTCCGTCATTCCATATCCCTCAAAGATATACATCTTGGCTGCGTTGAAAAGTTTTACAATCTGAGGACGTATGGATGATCCTCCGGAGACTACCAATAACTCATGACCTCCAAACGCCGCACGCCATTTACTATAAATAAGCTTATCGGCTAATTTATGCTGTAGGTCATATAATAATGTGTGTTTACGGTTATCGAAGTTTATTCCCCAATTCCAACACCAACTATATATTAGTTTGGCAATGCCTTTCTGCTTCTGTCCTGCTTTTTCAAAGTTACTGAAGATTGTTTCCAATACACGTGGAACCGCACAGAATCCATCAGACTTACAACTTTCCATATCACGTGCAATTGTTTTCAAACTTTCAGCGTAATAGGTACTGATTCCTTTTTCCTGATACTCATAGTTCATGGTTCGCTCATAAACATGACACAGCGGTAGAAAACTCAGCATCTTGTTTTTTTCGGTATATGTCTGTCTTACAGCATGCGAGTGAGCGTTAAAAGTAAGATTTCTGTGAGTGAGCATAACACCCTTAGGTGTCCCTGTAGTACCGGATGTGTATACGATGGATGCAACTTCATCGGGATCAATATCTTTGATATTCCTATCTACTTGTTCAGACCATTTTTCTTTATCGGTTTTTCCGGCTTCAATAATATCTCTAAGACAAGGTTTGTCACATAAATCATCAATCGAATATATATCGGCCTTATGATCCATCTTAGTTGCTACAGCGCATATTGTATTATATAGATATTCATTTCCGGCAAATATAGCTTTAGCATCACTATGATTAAAAATGTATAGAAACTCCTCGTTGCTGAGAGTAGGGTAAACCGGAACAAAAATAAGTCTTGCAAGAGTACATCCCATATCCAGGAAGTTCCATTCAGGTCTGTTGCCGGTAATTACTATGACTTTATCTTCCGGCTTATAACCTTTTGCCATAAAACCGTAAGCTATCGCACGAGACTTTTCAATATATTGATCAACACTAACTTTATGCCATTCTCCATTAATACACTTAGCAAATATATCGTCTTTCTGGAAATTTGTCTTAAGGATATTCAGATAGTCGAAGGTCCTGGTCGGAATAGTATTTGTATTCATAAGGATAATTATATTGGCACAAAAATAGCAATCATTTTGTAGAAAAAAAATAGCAGAATAATTTGGATTATAAAAAATAATAACTTACTTTTGTACTCGAAAGTCGATTATACAACGGAACAATTTAGCTGGTTTTTTATGAATGTACAAAATAGATGTACAATATGTCCGTAATATAATTTTCTTTTATTGATTAATTTTTGTGTTTTTGATTTAACTTTACGAACTATTCTTTATATGAATAGAGGTGCAAAAGTTTTTTCTTGAATATTACACCTTTTATTAATCAATAAACAATTAAAAAAATGAAGAAGGGATTTTTAGTAGCTGCACTGTTTGCAGTAGTATCAATGGCAAATGCTCAGGAAGCTTCTCAGGAAGCTATCTACGGAGTTAAGTCTGGAATCATCACAATGAGTATGGACATTGGTGGTAATGCTATGACCACAACTACTTATTTTGACGATTATGGTCGCAAACAGGCAAATGTATCAGATTTCGGAGGTCAGAAATCAAGATCTATCGTTGTTAAGGGCGAGACAATCATGGTTAACGATGAGGCCAAAACCGCTACCCGTATGCCGGGTATGATGGGAATGGGCGGTGGAAGCCGTGTAAACTTCATGAAACTGACTGACGACGTAATTAAAGCGAATAATATTAAAGAACTGGGTGAAGAAACCATTGCAGGAAAGCCTTGCAAGAAATACTCAATGAGTGTTTCCATGATGGGGCAGTCACAAGAGCAGACAGTTTGGGTCTATCAAGGTATAACCTTGAAGAGTTCAAGCCAGAGCGACTTTGGCGCAATGGAACAGACTGCATCTAAGTTCGAAGAGAATGCCACAATCCCTGCATCTATGTTTGAAATACCTGAAGGCGTAAAGATTCAGGATATGGACATGAACATGATGATGGGTGGTGGCTTTTAATGTGTTTTTATAATAGAGTTGTTATGGAGGCCGCGTTGTGAAACGCGGCCTCCATTGTTTTTTGTTGTTTCGGAATTTTATTAACTTTGCTCGAAGAATCAGAATATATATTACAATTACTTATAACCAATAGTGATGAAAACAAAAGTGATGAGAAAGAAAATTCTTCTACTTACATTCGCATTGTCTGTATTGACAATAGGTCGTTCTATCGCGAATGATGACATGAGAAATGTCCTTTATGATGTCCGGAAATCGCAGAATGGAGTATCTCTGACGTATGAAGATAGGAATTTAATTATTTCTTTTATCAATCCCGGTGTCGTAAGACTTCAATATGTTCCAAATGGAGATATTATCGGAAATGAGACAAATATTTGTGTTCCTCAAGAGCAAGGTACTGTAAAACTGAAAACTAAGATATCAGATGAAAATGTTTCAATCAGTTCCGAGAAACTGAATGTCAGGATAAATAGACAGAGTGGTGCTGTAAGTTATTATTCTGCAAATGGTGAGCTTTTACTTGCCGAAAATAAAGATTTACCGCGCATAATGGAATCTGTTGTCATAAGTAAAGTCGTATATAATGATGATGAAAGTCATATAGAGAAGACGGCAAACGGAGATATGAAGGTCTCGGCAATTGCATCAAAGAAAGAAATCGGGACGGCATGGAAGGCTCGTCAACAGTTCATTTGGCAAGATGGTGAGGCTCTATACGGATTGGGTTCTCATCAAGAAGACTATATGAATTTACGGGGGACAATGCAATATCTTTACCAGCACAATCTAAAGGCTACTGTTCCTGTGCTGATGTCCACGAAAGGATATGGACTGCTGTTTGATGCAGGTTCGGTGATGCAGTTTCACGATGATAGCGAAGGCAGCTATATGGAGATGGAGGCGGTAAATTCCATAGATTATTATTTCATGTACGGACCTGAATTTGATAATATCGTAGCTGAGTTCAGAGGTTTGACAGGACGTGTTCCTATGATGCCTGAATATATGCTGGGATACATTCAATCTAAAGAACGATATGCCAATCCGCATGACATTGACAGTGTCCTCACTCGTTTCAGAGAGAGTAGCATACCTATTGACGTAATAGTACAAGACTGGAATTATTGGAATCCTGCGTGGTGGGGACATAAACAATTTTATGCCAAGACATATCCGAATCCAGACAAAATGATTCAGGGTGTACACGACAAAAATGCTCACTATATGCTTTCTATATGGCCTACTGCTAACGGCGATGAGGCTGAAGTGATGGATCCGTTAGGCTTCTCTTTAGGCCGCGGAATATACGATGCTTATCAGGCAGCCTCCAGAAAGGTTTATTGGGATGAGTTCGTTGACAAGAATCTATTCTCTCTGGGTGTCGATGCATGGTGGTGTGATGGGACGGAACCGATTGACGGTGACTGGAATCAGCAAAGTAACAGTATTGCAGGTGATCAGTATGCACGCTATAATAAGAATACTAAAGAATTGATTGATTTGTTGGGTGCGCTTAGAGCTAATACGTTTTCTCTGTATCATTCTAAAGGATTGTATGAGAATCAGAGGGCTGAGACATCAGAAAAACGTGTCGTCAATCTTACCAGATCCAGTTATGCCGGACAGCAAAGATATTCTACTATAGTTTGGAACGGTGATACAAAGGCAACCTGGGATGATTTTGCCAAATGGATTCCTGCAGGCCTGAATTTTATGGTTACCGGTTGTCCTTATTGGACTATTGATGCCGGAGCATTTTTTACGTCATCTCGAGGACAATGGTTCTGGAAAGGAGCTTTTCAGAAAGGTACAGCCGATATGGGTTATCGTGAATTCTATGTTAGAAACTTACAGTTTAGTCAGTGGCTGCCGATTTTCAGGAGTCACGGATGTGATACTCCCCGTGAGCCGTGGCAGTTCGGTAATCCCGGAGAACCGTTCTATGAGAGTGTTCTGTCTCAAATCAAGCTCCGATATAGGTTGTTGCCATATAATTATTCGTTAATGGCGATGGTTACAATGGATGATTACACCATGACTCGTCCTTTGGTTTTCGATTTTCGTAATGATAGTAAGGTTTATGATATTAAGGACCAGTTTATGTTCGGTCCTGCTTTTATGGCATGTCCTGTTACAAAACCTATGTATTACGAACCGAATTCTGTTAAATTAGAAGGAGTTGAAAAGAAACGTCAGGTATATCTTCCCGGTGATAGGGACTGGTATGATTTTCATTCCAACATGAGATACACTCCCGGTCAGACTATCAAGGCCGATGCTCCGATAGATTATATACCGGTATTTGTTCGTGCCGGTTCTATCGTCCCTACCGGTCCTGAAAAACAGTATTCATGGGAGCCGTCAGATAAGCCGTTAGTGATAAATGTATATGCCGGAGCAGACGGCCGTTTTACTCTCTATGAAGACGAGGGCGATAACTACAACTATGAGAATAGCGCATATTCATTAATACCATTAACGTGGAATGAAAAGAAACATGAGTTGACAATAGGCAAGCGTTCCGGTTCTTTTAAAGGGATGCCAAATTCTCGTCAATTCATTATCAAGTATATTGATGGTAATGCAAATAATGAGGATGCAATAGCGAAGGTCGATTATTCAGGAAAAGTCGTTATCGTAAAAATCAGATAATTAAATATTGCCTATATAAATTTTATCAATAGTATTTCAAGATTTATTACTTATGACTTCGGATTTACAATCATATCCGAAAGTGTGATTAAAAAATCAGCGCGTTACTTTGTTAATGAAGTAACGCGCTGTAATTGATTTCTAATTTGTCACTTGAAGAGCATCTGAGCGAATTCGTAAAGCGACTTGCGCCATACTTGCCATTCATGATCACCTGGATAGGATGAGAATTTAACTTTTACGCCGGAGTCGGTCATTTTCTTTGCAATGTCACGGGTGTATTGAATGCGCGGATCTTGCTCACCGCAACTGATAAAGAAGACCTTTAACTGCTTATTGAACTGTGTGGTATTGGTAAGTATTCCGGGAACTTCTTTTTCAAGATCGAAATTTGCGGCTCCTGAGATACCTCCGAACATACCGGTTGAGAATACACCTACATTTCCAAATACTTCAGGTGAACGCAAACCGATGTAGAAGGATTGACCTCCACCCATCGATAGGCCGCACATGGCACGGTAATTCTTATCGGCTTTGACACGATAGTAGGATTCTACAAAAGGAATGATGTTGTCTATCATCTCATTTCTGAATGGTTGCATACCCTGCCAATTATACCCGCCCATGCCTCCGGCTGAGCGTGTCTGTAGGTTGCTGTTCGAACTAACTACAATCATTGGAACTGCTTTGCCTGATGCAATGAGGTTATCCATGATAATAGCAGTACGTCCTTGCTCTACCCATCCGCGATGGTCTTCACCTCCTCCATGCTGAATATAAACGACAGGATATTTTGATGTAGATTCATTGTATCCTGCGGGAGTGTAAATATTCAGCGGTCTCCATTCATTCTCAATCTTTGAGAAATAATATATTGTACGTACTTCACCGTGCGGCACATCTTTAACCTCGAAATCGGTGCCATCTTCAGGTATCTCAATGGCACTTGACATACGGCTACATCCGTAGAATGATTCAGATGCAGGATCTGCTACCGATACCCCGTCTATTATAACTGAATAATAATGAAATCCGGGTACCTGCGGTTGAGTAGTGGCATTCCATATCCCGTTTTCTGCACGTATCATGTCATATTTCTTTCCACCAAGATCTATTTGGATATTCTGAGCCGACGGTGCATTGATACGAAACATTACACTATTATCTTTCAGAATTCTCGGATAGGAATTTCTGTTAATGTTGGTTACAGGGGCTATTGAGCCTTCAGGAAAAATCTCATTTCTACCGACTTGTGCCAAAGCATGACTACAAATGGTGACTGCAATCAAAGTGCAGATTGATATCTTATTATGTTTCATGCTGCTAATGTAGTTCAAATACATTACTTTTTGTATCTTCGCAAACAAATTTTTTATAGCTAACCGAATAGTATTAATCAATAAAACTGACAGAATGAGAAAAAGTAAGATTCTGCTGGCGATGCTTGGAT
>CAYOGG010000032.1:0-11877 GCA_964403455.1 uncultured Bacteroidaceae bacterium
TACTTCAACGAAAAATTGAAAGAGGCTCAACAGGGATGGAGAAGGGTTGTAGCGGGAGCTGTTCTTAACGGTATTCCTACCCCAACACTCAGTGCAGCTCTTTCCTACTACGACGGCTATCGTTCGGAACGTCTTCCCGCAAATTTGTTGCAAGCCCAGCGTGACTACTTCGGTGCACACACCTATGAACGTACTGACCGTCCTCGTGGAGAATTCTTCCACACCAATTGGACCGGACATGGCGGCGATACGGTTGCAGGTACATATATCGCATAGCAATTATGAATTAAATCAAGAATAAAGGTGAACGTTTTCGTCCACCTTTATTCTTGATTGTTAAATCGGTTATAAAAATTACACTCCGCCGAAAGCACTGTATCCTCCGTCAACCGGAATAATTACACCTGTTACAAATGATGATACATCACTTAGCAAATAAAGCATAGTACCTACGATATCTTCAGGCTCACCGAATTTATGAGTAGGTGTATTTGCAATAATCTTTTTACCGCGTGGTTTAAGTTCACCTGTCTGCTCATCGGTTAACAAGAAACGGTTCTGATTTGTTAGAAAAAATCCCGGAGCGATAGCATTACAACGTATTCCAAGTTGTGCTACATGAACGGCATACCATTGAGTAAAATTATTTATTGAGCCCTTTGCAGCTGAATATGCCGGAATTTTAGTTAAAGGACGAATAGAGTTCATAGATGAAATATTCAGTACATTACCCTTTCCATTATCTATCATATCCGTGGTAAAAACCATTGTCGGTAACAGAGTACCGATAAAATTCAAATCAAACACATCTTGGAATCCTTCCATGCTAAGACCGTAAAAAGTATCGGCCGGATCATCATCCTTGCTCATCTGCTCCACCTTGCATGTCGCCTTAGGTGAGTTACCGCCAGCACAATTGATTAAAACATCGATCTTTCCTATCTCATCATTGATTTGTTTCTTTGCCTGAATTAGTTGAGCCTTGTCTGTAACACTAGCACATATACCTATACATTTTACTCCAAACTCCGCTGCAATTGCTTTCCCTTTATCCGGTGTAGCGGGGTTTTGTCCCAATACCGCCAAATTTACACCGGCCTCAGCCAAACCCCTGGTAAGAGCCAAACCCAAAACTCCAAATCCTCCGGTTATCACACAATTGCGTCCCTTTAAGTCTTCAAACGAATATTTCATATCACATAATTTAAATTCATTGCCATATTTATCATAGCAAAAGTATAAAAAAAATCGTACTGTTATTGTATTAAATGACTATATTTGTCTGTAAAACAAATAATCAAAAATGAAGATTTTAGGAAAATATTCTTTTGGCATAGGAGATAGATTCTCACGTGAGGGTGAGTCGCAATTGGAAGCACTGATCAAAGCTGAGAGACTTTACGGAGTAGAATTTGTACCAGTGTGGAATAAGTCAAACAGGGAGCATCAGATAGTAGGCTCTTCGCCTATAGACACACGCAAAGAGGCTGATGAAGCAGTACACAATCTGGGATACGACAAACCCTACTTTGTAGATGCAGATCATATCAACATGAGCAATGTAGACAAATTCGTTGAAGCATCGGACTTCTTCACCATCGATGTAGCCGATTACATTGGTAAAAAAGCCGATGAAGCATCTATAAAAGAATTCATCAAAAAGAATTCATCATATAAAGGATTCCTCAGAATTACAGGTATAGAAACACCTTTTACAATTGACGATTCTCTTTTGGAAAGCATGGCCGATAAATATCTGTTCGCAGTTCAGCAGGCAGGTCATATTTATAGACACATAGCAGAAAAAAAAGGTGCTGACAACTTCGTAACAGAGGTATCTATGGATGAGGTGGAAACACCACAAACACCGGTTGAGATATTCTTCATACTGAGTGCATTTGCTATGGAGGGCATCCCGGCACAGACTATAGCCCCAAAATTTAGCGGACGTTTCAACAAGGGTGTGGACTACGTTGGAGATATCAAGCAGTTTGAAAGAGAGTTTGAAGAAGACCTTCTAGTTATTGATTTTGCAATCAAGGAATTCGGACTACCTGAAGGACTCAAGCTGAGTATCCATTCCGGAAGCGATAAATTCTCTATATATCCTATAATGGGCAGATTGATTCGTAAATATGACAAGGGTATTCATATCAAGACGGCCGGCACCACATGGTTGGAAGAGATTATTGGACTCTCTATAGCTGACAGTGAGGCTCTCGAGTTGGCAAAGAAGATTATCATAACTGCATTAGGTCGCATGGATGAGCTTTGTCAACCGTATGCCACAGTTATAGATATAAAGAATGGAAAGCTACCTTCTGCTGAAGAAATCAGCTCATGGAGTGCTCAGAGGTTGGCACGTGCAGTAAGGCATGATCAGTCTGACCCTCAGTACAATCCGGACCTACGTCAGTTGGTTCACGTTAGTTACAAAATAGCTGCGGAATTCGGGAAGGAATATTACTCCGCATTAGAAAGAAACAAGAAAATTGTTGGTGCTGAGGTTATTGAGAATCTTTTAGATCGTCATATCAAGATATTGTGCTGATCATAAATCAAATACTAACCAATATGTAAAAGTTATATGAACAAATTTATTAATAAAGATTTCCTTCTTCAGACAAAAACAGCACGTGATCTTTATCATGAACATGCTGAAGGATTACCTATAATCGATTATCATTGTCACCTTGACCCAAAGATGGTAGCAGAAGATCATAAGTTTCGTTCAATCACAGAACTTTGGCTTGGCGGCGATCATTACAAATGGAGGGCATTGCGCGCAAATGGTGTATCCGAAAAATATATCACAGGTAGTGCATCGGATTGGGAGAAATTCGAGAAATGGGCTGAAACCATTCCATACACATTCAGGAATCCGCTCTATCATTGGACCCACTTGGAATTGAAAACCTGTTTCGATATAGATAAGATTCTTAAGCCGGAAACAGCAAAAGAAATATATGAAGAATGTAATGAAAAGCTCAACAGCCCGGAGTTTTCGGCTATGAATCTGATGAGACATTACAAAGTCGAGACAGTATGCACTACGGATGATCCTATAGATTCTTTGGAGAATCACATCAAGATCCGTAATAGCGGATTCGAAGTTAACGTTCTACCTACATGGAGACCTGATAAAGCCATGGCAGTAGAGAATCCGGTTGCATATAAAGATTACATAGACTCACTTGGTAAAGTAAGTGGTATTAATATTAAATCATTTAAAGATGTAGTCGATGCCCTGAAAATTCGTCATAAATTCTTCGAAGAACAAGGATGCAAATTAAGTGATCACGGAATTGAAGTCTTCTATGCCGAGAATTACTCCGAATCCGATATTGAAACAATTTTCAATAAGGTTTTGGGCGGAAAAGAACTTAACGAACAGGAAATAAACAAGTTCAAGAGTGCTATGATGTTAGAGTTCGGCATAATGGATGCCGAAACAAACTGGACTCAGCAATTTCATTTCGGTCCGCTTCGCAACAACAATTCAAAAATGTTCAATTCCATTGGTCCCGATACTGGATTTGATTCCATGTGCGATTCAAATACTGCAAAATCAATGGCCAAATATTTTGACCGCCTGAACAGTTTGGACAAACTCACAAAAACCATTGTTTACAATCTTAATCCTCGTGATAATGAGATGGTTGCCACGATGGTTGCCAATTTTCAGGATGGTACAATACCCGGAAAGATGCAATTCGGTGCAGGTTGGTGGTTCTTAGATCAGAAAGACGGCATGGAGAAACAAATGAATACTTTGAGTTATCATGGACTTCTAAGCAGGTTCGTTGGAATGTTGACCGATAGCCGCTCATTAGTCTCTTATGCTCGTCATGAATATTTCCGTAGAATCATGTGCAACCTGATTGCTATTGATATTGAAAACGGCGAAATACCGGAAAGTGAAATGTCACGTGTAGAACAGATGGTTGAAGATATTTCTTATTACAACGCAAAAAAATTTTTCAACTTCTAAGATACAATATTTGAACATTCTACGATTGAGAAAAAGAGAAATTCCAACGAAGAACCGATAGATTAAAATATGTACAATTTTAATCTCGTTAAAGGGTAAATATGTTTATATTTGAACCCATTATCAAAAATGAGTGAGACAATTGAAAACAAAAAACTAAAGAACAATGAAATTAATAAATCATTTGGGCATTCTTGCATGTACAGCCATGGTTTGTCTAACAACAGCCTGCGGAAGTGATGATGATAATAATAATAATCAACCACGCCAGACTATTTCTTTTATTACTCCAAACACGAATGGTAATATCGTAAAGTCTATTGAATACAATGGAAATTTCAGAGAAGCATACGATTGGAATTTCTCATATTATAACGGAAATCTTTCTTATGCATCAGGAAACTATCGTGATAGTTCAGAGTATGAATTCCCTTACTCTGCTCAGATAATATATCAGTCTAATACAATCAATATTAATACCACAACGTCTAAGCCGAATGCTACTTCTTCAGATAGAGATAGGATTAGTACCTCAGACATTGTAATAGGTAATGACGGATTTATTCATTCTATGAAGATTGGTCAATATCAATATAAGTTTGAATACAATTTTAACGGATGCCTAAATAAATGGGAAGTTATCAAATCCGGCACAGGACTTCCTGGTACTAATGAGATAAGAAAATCATATGCCAATCTGAACTATAATTCAAATGGTTCATTAGCCGAAATTATATATACAGACAATGATGCTGCTCCACAAAACAAGTGTACAGTTACATTTACTTATGACAACACCAAGCCCAATATAAATGGAATCTTACCGGAAGGTGCCCTCAAGGAGTTAGGCTTCTTCGGTTTCGAATACCTTTATTATGCCGGTGCTTTAGGCAAATCTCCATTGGCATATCTGCTCAAGTCATCACATTTTGACTACTCCTATGAAGAAGGCGGCAATACCGATTTCACAATAAACTACACCTATGCTTTCAGTAAGAATAATGATGTAAAGACGTGCTATATTAACTACAATCCCAAATATGCAGATGTGAAATACACATATTGAATATATTTAGGACTCACTCTTCTTTAATATATCACCAAATCACAATAAGATTTCCCCTATAATCTATAATTTGACATTCTCAATTACTTTGTAGCTTACTAATTATAGGCTAATTAAAGAAAATCGGATTCATTTTCTCAAAAAAAGTATAGATTTTCTTTGATAGAAGATGGGAAATAAGTACTTTTGCATCGCTTTTGAAAAGAGAGTATGCGCGATTAGCTCAGTTGGTAGAGCAATTGACTCTTAATCAATGGGTCCAGGGTTCGAGTCCCTGATCGCGTACAAAAGAAGCGAGGAATTCACATTTCCTCGCTTCTTTTTCATTCGGTATCATTTTTTTAGAACTCATAGAGTTCGGATGGAGTAGTTCGTTTTAATGCAAATAATTGTACATCCTTACCAACAATAATTCCTTTGTTGCGCAATTCAAACTCTACAGTCTTATATGCAATCTCCGGATGATTATTTTCGCCGCTAAGATGGCATAGCCAAATATACTTCAAATCCGCCGGAAAGTTCTCAGCAAGAAACAACGCAGTAGTCTTGTTACACAAATGTCCTACAGGACTGGTTATTCTGTCTTTAAGAAACTTCGGATAACGCCCCATACGTAACATATCCTCGTCATAGTTTGCCTCCATGATAAGGTACTGAGCCGTTGCTATGTTTGATGCTACTTCCTCTGTTATTTGTCCAAGGTCCGTAACAAAACAGAAGGTCTTCCCTCCTACCTCAATATGATAACCTACATTATCCGTTCCGTCATGGGAAACTTCAAACGGAGTAATCAGAAACTCGTGAAACTGAATCGGGCTATTCTTTTCAACAAAATGAGCACTTGTATGCAGCTTGTCTGTCATACAATAATTTTTTCTAATACCTTCATGAGTCTCTTTTGTGGCATAAATCGGAATAAAACACTTCTCACCGAGATTACCTAAGGATTTGATATGATCTGCATGGTCATGTGTAACAAACACAGCCATTATCTTCTCAAAAGGGATTCCAACACTCTTCAGTATGCTCTTTATCTGCTTTACCGGGATACCGGCATCAATCAAAATTCCATTTTCGTCTGTGCCTAAATAGTAGCAATTTCCACTGCTGCCACTGGATAGGCTCATAAATCTTATTTTCATTATTATATTGTTTTATCTTTTTCATAATTAATGGCATATTCATTGTTTTAGAATGGATAACCCACAGCAAAGTGGAATTCAAAATCCCTATCAAAATTCGGATGAAGTAAGGGATACCTCAAATCACCTGATGAATATGCAGGATTAATAGCCTTCATACCCCCGTCAAAACGTAGTACCAAGAACCTAAAATCCAATCGCAACCCAACTCCATACGATAATGCAATCTGTTTATAAAACTTATTAACACTAAACAGACCTCCGGGTTGTTCCTCGTACTCTTTTATTGTCCATATATTTCCGGCATCAATAAATAATGCACCGTTCAACTTCCAAAAAAGTTTTGAACGATACTCCATACTGGCACCGAGTTTTATATCACCTGATTGTTTGATATAATCTATAGCCCTGTCTCTACCGATGTAAGATCCCGGACCTAACTCTCTCACTGCCCAACCTCTCACACTATTCGCTCCTCCGGCAAAATACCTTTTTTCAAACGGAAGACTCTTGGAATTGTTATAAGGAAAAGCTATTCCATATTCAAAATGAAAAACGAGATTATTTGAGTTGTCGATCTTCCAGTTAGCATTGTAGGACATATCATGCTTGACATACTGAGTAAATGCTATATCTAAAACCTGATACTGGCCATCTGCATTTTTCTTTGCATTTAACAACCTTGATGCGGTATAAAGCACATTACCCGAAGATTCAAAATTCAATCTAACGGAGTATTGAAACGGGTTAAGCGAGTTCTGACTGGCATTGGTATAGTAAAAAGTATAACCTATCTTCGTTATAAGCAGATTCTCATAGTTATATTTTAAGATTGAGTTTTTACTGCTTATGGGATCTAAATATTCCTCTTTAAACTTACCGGAGATCCATGGTACAACAAGATAGTTCAGATCAAACAAATCCACTCTATGAGACTTTTTCCAACCTGAACTCCAGATATAGCTCCATCCTGCAGAGAAAATGAACTTATTAAATTCCGGACGCTGTTGGGCATTGAATTTTGTACTGAACTGAGAAGTCGCCTGACTGCGGCGTTGAAATTCCTGACTTGCAAACGGAACGACAAACTCAGGAAAGTCCAGATTCATCTCTACCCCATACTCCTTGTATGTATCACCTGAATAGCCTTGAAGTTTGGTAATAGCTTCATAAGCGCCACGCAGTTTAACAGTCAACTGTTCGGCTCCATGAAAGATATTACGATCGATTACCGACATTGACGCTGCGGCTCCCAAGTCACCAGCCGTATTTGTACCCTCCATCTCAAAACTGAAAGAGTATTTATTTAAACTGGACATATAGACCTTCGCATTCAAATATGAAGAATCCGGATTCTCATCAAATCTGATATTAATATTCTTGATAAGACCTAATCGTGTAAGAGAAGAATATGTTCGTGATATTGAATCCGAATTATATAACAATCCTTTTCTCAAGAAAGAATGATTCTCCAAAACTTCGGGACGGAGTTTCAACTCATCGGAGAAATAAATATTACCATCCTTGGTTTTGAGATTCTCCGATTTTTCAATTACATCCGATGAAAAATTGGTATTGTCGGTAAATATATAATCAACACCTGATATCGTATATTGAGGATGCATCTGCGGTTTCCCTGTTTCCGATGAGTAATATGAATCTATAAACATATTCAGTATTACATTATGCCCTCCGGAAATAGTATCAGCTACAAAAGAGATGTAGTCTTTATTGAAACGATAATAACCGTTTTTGTGAAGCAAAGATGTAATGCGATCTCTCTCATCATCCAAAAGATTGGCATCAAGTCTCATACCTTCATGCAACAAGGTGTTTATATCATTATCTCTAAGAATCGTCTCAATCATACTATCGCTGATTGTTTTATTGATGGTCACAATGATATATTCAGAACCCGGATAAAGTGTATATTTTACTGAAGCCTTTGGTTTTCTACCGTATTTTGTCTCACATTTAACTTTTGCATCCAGAAATCCCGCATTGACAAGCGATTGTCTCAAATCGGCTTTAGTTGCCTCACTGAGCATTGAATCACAAATTACAGGTGCTTCTCCAATGTTTCTCAACAGACGATTTCTGCCGGCCTCATGCCTATTTGCACCTGAAAGAGAATATAGTCTCAGAGGCACTCTGAAAAGCCTGAACCATTTAGAATTGGGTGCCTGATATGAAAGAGACTTATAATACGCCGGACTCTCTATCTTTGGTCCAACCACTGAAACATCCACATCATCTAAAAGATACCTTCCCTGAGGAACGTACTTATAAACTGAACAAGATGCCAATGCAAATAGAATCAGTAAACAGAAAATATATTTAAGCCTTACCGTATTCATACCTATGAAATATGCAAAGTTACAGAAAGTATAAAGCTATGCCAAATTAATCAAAAAAAAGAATTTACTTTGTATCAACTTCAATATAACAATGGCTTTCATGCTTAGCAAAAACGAAATAAAAAAGATCAAGGCGCTATCCGTCAAGAAATTTCGTACAGAACGTGGACAATTTATCGCTGAAGGTCCAAAATTAGTCTCTGAATTATTAGGAATTCTACAATGCTCATTATTAATAGCTACGGAAAAATGGTTATCATCAAACAAGGATGTCAAATCAGAGAAGATAATATCCGTCACCGATTCTGAACTTAGGCAAGCCAGTCTTCTTCAGACTCCTCAGGATGTATTGGCAATATTTGATATCCCAAAATCCGACGAAACTATTCTAATATCCGATAAAGAGTTGGTATTGGCTTTGGACGATATTCAAGATCCGGGGAACTTAGGTACAATAGTCAGATTGGCTGATTGGTTTGGTATTAATCACATATTCTGTTCAAAAGGAACCGCCGATATATATAATCCGAAAGCAATACAAGCTACTATGGGTGCTATCGCTAGAGTAAGTATTCATTATGTAGATTTGCTTACTGAAATAACGGTACTTCCTCCTGATATTCCGGTTTACGGCACCTTTCTAAATGGAGATGACATATATCAATCGAATTTGAAGAATCATGGAATTATTGTAATGGGGAATGAAGGCAATGGAATATCATCTCAGATAGAAGGAATAGTATCTCAAAAACTCAATATACCAAGTTACCCCATAGGAGAAACTACATCAGAATCACTAAACGTTGCCATAGCTACTGCAATTATCTGTTCCGAGTTTCGCAGACAAAACAGATAATAAGAAATTATCAATCTCTTATTCGGAAAATTGTAATGACTTACCTTTTCTATGTTTACGAATAATGTACATATCATTCAATAACAAACTCCTTTCCGGATTTCTTGTAGGATCCATATAAGTAATAGAACCTCCGATGCTATTCGGAGTAATGGAATCATCCAATGAGAGATAGAATTTATTAATACCCGATTTATCAATTATTGTATCAACGGTAGATATACTATCCTTATAATAAATTGACATAGACAGATATGCCGACGAAAGAGCACTATCTCTATCCTGCCCGAAAAACGTACTGCCTATATTCCATGTGATATCATCTCCATAATGAAAACTGGAATCCGCTAAGATATTAAAGGTAATCTTATTCATATACTCCGATGCAATAAGTATTGAAGTACGTCTTAAATACCATAAATCGACACTATCGCCGGACAACACACTGAATGACTTCCTTTCTACCTTTTCAAGCATTGATGCCGATTGTGTACGTTCTTTTTCTATCCTGGCTGATAGTCTCTCATAAACCTTAGATAATTCCTTAGGATAACGGGTATACCAAACAAGTGAGGTTTCTACCTGTTTTTTGGTTACACCATTCTTATCATATACCCAATTAAAATACAAATCGCTTTTATACCTTTCACCTACGTCCAAGGTCTGAACAATTGCCTGGGCCAAATGATAATCATACAGATAATCTTCCATGTGTTTCGGCGACATCACGTCATCAGGCCTATTCACGCGACAGCCTGAAAACATGAATAATACTACAGTTAGTATTACAAAGATCCTATTAGGACTTCGTCTCCTCATTATCATCAGAAGATGTTTTGAATGTAAAACCGTAGTTTACATATTTTGAATAGAAGATCGCAAGAATTACAATACCGCAAGAAATGCATGAATCCGCAACATTGAATATCGGGCTGAAAAATATGTTACCGCCGATAAACGGCACCCAGTCCGGCCAGGTCCACAGTGGAAAATAAAACATATCTACCACCTTACCGTAAAAAAACGGAGCATAGCCGTCACCGAATGCGGTCAAGTGCGCAACGCCGTCCGGTCCATATCCGCTGGCAGAAAATATTTGTCCATAAAAAATACAGTCTATGACATTACCTGCAGCTCCCGCGATGATGAGCGATACTATAACAATATAACCTGTAGGAAAACCTTTACCAATAATATTCAACAGATACCATGTAAAAAATCCGATGGCCAGTATTCTGAATATTGAAAGAAACAGTTTACTGAATATCTCCATTCCGAAAGCCATACCGTTATTCTCAACAAACACTATCTGAAACCATCCGGCGATTGGAATCTGCTCACCCAAGCCCATATTAGTCTTGACCAGAAATTTAACTACCTGATCAACAATCAATACGGATATTACTATTATCAGCGCAATACGGCTCTGATGCGCCTTCAAATTATGATCTTCCATCAAAAAAGGATCAATGTTTCTGCTGTTTAGCCTCAATACAAAGCGTAGCATGAGGTACTGCACGCAACCTCTCTTTCGGAATCAATTTTCCAGTTTCTCTGCAAATACCATAAGTCTTATTCTCAATACGAACCAATGCGGCCTGAAGAGACTGAATAAATTTCATCTGACGTTGAGCCAGACGAGTAGTCTCCTCCTTTGACAAAGTGTTTGCACCCTCTTCCAAAACCTTATATGTAGGAGATGTATCATCGGTACTATTATTATCAGAATTCATCAGAGATGCTTTCAACGCATCATAATCTCTCTGTGCAACCTCCAGTTTCTCATTGATAAGTTCACGAAATTCATCCAGTTCCTCATCGGAATAACGAGTTTTTTCAGCCATTTTTATTGATCTTATTAATTGGTTAATAGTATATTATTCTTTCGTCACCAAAACGTTAAATCTATATTCATCAAATGTAACTTCCTCTCCCTCCGTAAATTCCGGAACCAATTCAATGGAATTAGCCAACACCTGTTCCTTAATCCATTCAGCATATTGCAGAACTGCATCATCAGTCTGAACATTTGATGATATTTTCACACAGATACGGTCAGTAATTTCAAGTCCGGTCTGCTTTCTAAGATCCTGAATACGTTTTTTTAATTCACGGGCAATACCTTCATGCTTAAGAGCTTCAGTTAGAGTTATATCCAAAGCAACAGTAATAGTACCTTCATTGGCAACGACCCAACCGGGGATATCTTCACTGAATATCTCTACCTCATCAGTATCTATCACGGCATCAGTACCATTCAATTTAAAGGTAAAACTTCCGTTATTCTCTAATTGAGTTACCTGCTCCTGAGTCATATTCTGAACAGCTGCAGCAACACTCTTCATCAGAGGGCCGAATTTCTTACCGAGTATTTTGAAGTTACATTTTACTTTCTTTACCAACACATTCGATGCATTCTCAACAAATTCCAGTTCCTTTACATTCACCTCATTACGAATTAGCTC
>CAYOGG010000033.1:0-11527 GCA_964403455.1 uncultured Bacteroidaceae bacterium
ATTTACTCAGCACTTATAAGTTTTTTATAAAATTCGGCTTTGTCTCGCTAATATTTTGTCTGCGCCTTTTTCTTTTTGATATCGGAAAGACGCACACGACTCTGAGCCGATGAGAGAGAATTCATATCAGGAATCACCTTCAGTTTGGCTATTACTTCATTCTCTTTTACCTCTTGACCGGCCTCCTTATAGATCTCAGAAATAATACCATTGATCTGAGGTTTTATGTTTACCTCATTTCTTGGAGTAATCTTACCTGTAATGACTGTAGTCTTATTAATATCAGTCAATTTAGCCGTATACTCATTATAGATTACAGCCTCAGGTTTTGAGTTTTTGTACAAAAACACGAATGTTCCAATAAACACCAACGCAATCAAAGCGAAAATCGCATACTTGACAATTTTTTTCATATTTGTATTTTATTTATTCATCCCTCATAGCATCTACCGGCTTGATTCTCATTGCTCTTAATGCTGGAGCCAAGCCGGCCAATATACCCAACAAAGTTAACAATAACGCCGTTAAAGAGGCTGTCACAAAGTCAATCTGAAATTCAGTCGGACTTCCGGTAGATGCGGTAATCATCTCCAGACCGTTAAGTAGAAATACCGAAAAAACAATTCCCGACAAACCGGCAACCAATGTAAGTGCTATACTTTCAAATATTATTTGCGACAGAATATCTTTCGGAGTAGCTCCAATAGCACGCCTGATTCCTATCTCAGTAGTACGTTCACGAACTGTTACCATCATAATATTCGACACACCTATTATTCCGGCAAGAAGAGTACCTATTCCTACCAACCATACCATAAAATTTACGCCATTAAATAAATTGTCCATTACCTGAAACAACTGTTCAGTATTTAGTAACATTATCGATTCTTTATCTTTCGGATCCACTATATGTTCTCGTCCTATTACTCCACGTATCTGATCTGACATAGTAGAGAGTTTCAATCCGTTTCTTCCTGTCATACATATAAGATCCACATTGTTTCCCCTATTGTATATAATTCTTACTACAGAAACGGGAATCACGACAGATCTGTCCGTACTACCGTTAATACTTATATTTCCGGTATTGAAATCAACACCGACAATCTGATAATAGGCAGGTCCTACCTTAATAAATTTACCGCAAGGATCTCCCCCACCCGGAAAAAGAGTATTATAAACACGCTTTCCTATTACACAGACTTTTCTACTTCGTTCGACATCTATACTATTCAGATATCTTCCGTATTTTATTTTCGGTTCTTCAATCTTTGCATAATCTTGATTGACACCTCGAATATTACATGAAGTAGTATTGATATCATAAACTGCAGTGGCACCCCATCCGCTTACCATAGGAGTAATTGCTTCCAATTCAGGAAAATGCTGTTTCAATCGATCGATATCACTATACGTAAGACTCCACCAACGACCTTCTTTCAAACCTTTATATGGAAGAGTAGTGTTTTGAGGATATAAAATCGTTGTGTTAGTCGCAAAACCTGCAAAGTTCCTCTGGAACATTATCTTCAATCCCTGTCCTCCGCCCAATAAGAACAACAACATAAAAAGGCCCCAGAAGACTCCGAATCCCGTTAAAAAACTCCTGCTCTTATTCCTTGTCAGTGAGTCCGCTATTTCACGAAAACTATCAATATCAAATTTCATAATCAATCTGCTCTAAGTGCTTCAATCGGTTTTATTCTAGCGGCTTTTCTGGCAGGGAAAAGACCGGCAACAGTACCTGCGATTATTAGGACCAAAGTAGCCTCAATGGCAACATCAATTCCAACAGTAGGATTTATAAGCATTCGAAATTCTTCTCCCATGACATCCATGCTCTCCGATCCAATGGTATTGTCCATTACCTGGCACACTATCATACCGGATACCATTCCAATATATCCGAAAAAAGCGGTTATCAAAACACTCTCCGTAACAATCAATCTTGTAATAGACCATGGAGTAGCCCCTATGGCCTTACGTATTCCAAATTCATGAGTACGCTCTTTAACTGTAATAAGCATAATATTTGATACTCCTACAACTCCACTCAAAAGAGTGAGCAGGCCGATAATCCACATCGAAGTATTCAATAAAGAACCTGCTTTATCCATCTGCATACTTTGTTCAAAACGATTCCATACCCAAACTGCCGATTTATCAGTAGGACTTGCA
This sequence comes from uncultured Bacteroidaceae bacterium, assembly GCA_964403455.1. Classification (GTDB taxonomy): domain Bacteria; phylum Bacteroidota; class Bacteroidia; order Bacteroidales; family Bacteroidaceae; genus Colenecus. Next base: position 2,179 of record CAYOGG010000033.1, read on the forward strand.
TTATGCGCCATATTTACTTGAGCAACCAGCTCATCTTCAAATTCAGTATTTTCAGCTTCGGTTTTTATTCCGTTAAATGAGAATGTTATGTCATCTACCGTTTCTCCTTTAGAGAAAATGGATTTTATGGTACTGAAAGGAGCATAAACGGTAGAACTCATTGATGAATCATCCACCTTATTTACACCTATGATTAAAAAAGAAAGATTTCCGAACTTAACCCTCTTTCCTATTATCTTTTTATAGTCCTTATCTCCGGACATCAAATTCTCAGCCTGATTGGACGATAGCACCACCACTTTTCTCATCTTAACCATATCTGTTTCATTAATGAAACGCCCTGCCAACAATTTCATTCTCTCCATATCGGAATATTCCGGGAAAACTCCAAAAAGACTCACTGAAAGATGTTTTGTATCATACGTCATTGACATAGAGTTTGAAGACACTGTAGCCGTCACCTTATCAATCTTATCTGCAAATATTCCTTTACTGAGTAAATCCATATCTCCGGATTTCATCTCGATACGACGCCCCGCTTTGTATCCTCCATACGGTTCAGATGTATAACCGCCTCCTATCTGCATAGTATTAACCTGAATGTCACCTGAATCTTGATTAAAAGAATTAATCAACCCATTTCCGGCTCCTAAAAGCACAATAAGCATGAATATCCCCCAAAAAACCGCGAATCCGGTCAATACGGTACGTAATTTATTGCGTCTTAATGAGGACCATATCTCTATCAACAAATCTTTCATCTGATTATTTCATTAAACCGTTCACGTTAAAGGCAGAAGCATTGTGTTTCTCATTATTTTCAATATTTTCTATCAGCCCGTCTTTAATATGAATGATTCTATTTGTGCAGTTTGCCACCCCACTTTCATGTGTTACTACTATTATCGTTACACCGTTTTCCCGATTCAGACGGTTCAATAAATCCATAACCTCAACAGAAGTTTTTGAATCCAATGCTCCGGTCGGCTCATCAGCCAAGATTATCTGCGGATCGGTAATCAATGCACGAGCTATTGCAACCCTCTGTTTTTGACCGCCTGACATCTCATTTGGATAATGTTTTGCCCAATCTGTTAATCCTAATCTGTCGAGATATTCCATTGCCATCTGATGACGTTGCCTACGTCCTACTCCTTGATAGAATAGAGGTAATTCCACATTCTCAACTGCAGTCTTGAATGAGATCAGATTAAATGACTGAAAAATAAAACCTATCATTCTGTTTCTGTAATCAGCCGCCTTCCTTTCGCTAAGATCCTTTATAAGCTTTCCATTTAAATGATATTCACCGGAGTCATAGCTATCAAGAATACCCAAGATATTCAGTAAAGTAGACTTTCCAGAACCTGAGGCTCCCATTATGGAGACAAACTCGCCTTTTTCGATTCCTATAGAAATACCTTTCAACACGTGCAGCGGTTGACCGTTGTCATATGTTTTATTGATGTTATTCAATTCAATTAGCATAAATGTATATGTTTCACGCCCAACTTGCGTGTCTTAGTTTATTAGTACACCGCAAATGTATATCCTTTGTTTGAACTTACAAATACTTTTGCGCAAATAATTATTAAAAGGACGATTTCAGATAGAAATTGTTAAGCAAAACGCCTAAAATTCCAAGTAGAATACACCTATTAATTATACCATAAATCAGTATAATGAATTCACAAAACAGATAAAAACAATTTGTCTTTTTACATATTTATATCTTTTGTCTTAAAAAATAAATTACCTTTGCGCTTCGGAATGAAACAATATTTTACTGCATGAACGTAACAACCGTTGTCTCCGCTATTTTATCTTTAATTGCCGGTATAGGAATCTTTCTAATTGCTTGTCAGATGATGAGTTCCAATCTGGAATCTGCAAGCAGTAACAAACTAAAAGCTCTATTTTCGAGAGCATCAAACAGTAAACTTCTAGGAGTTGGTATTGGTACAATTGGTACTGCTGCCATCCAAAGCTCAGGAGCTACAACCGTAATGGTTATCGGTTTCGTAAATGCAGGTATAATGTCACTGACTCAAGCAGCTACAATAATTTACGGAGCAAATATTGGAACCACTGTAACAGCACAAATCGTAGCTCTGGGTATGTTCGGCGCCAACACCATTTCCACTACTATCATATTTTCAGCTTTTGCCGGTATTGGTGCTTTCATGTCTCTTTTTACGAAGAAAGATCTTTGGCAAAAAATAGGTGGCATAATGACCGGATTCGGTATGTTGTTCGTAGGACTTAGCATAATGAGCAGTTCCATGGCTTGTTTTGCAGAACTTGATGCCGTAAAACTATTCCTTGCTCAAATCAGTAATGGTCTTTTATTGGTATTAATAGGCGCTGTTTTAACTGCAATCATACAGAGTTCATCCGTAATGACTTCCGTTGCAATTGCCATGGTCTTTACGGAATTGATAACACTCGATCAGGGTATCTTTCTGACTATGGGTTCAAACATAGGTTCATGTGTGGTTGCAATAATAGCCAGTATCACCAGTGGAACGAATGCAAAACGCACAGCACTGATTCATCTGATTTTCAATATAAGCGGTGTGATATTCTTCATGATAATCAATATGCTTTTAAGATTATTTACAGGGGGCAATACCTTTGGTACAATATTTGAAGCTATATTTCCAGGAATACCCCAAACTCAACTTGCCATGTTCCATACAGTATTCAATGTTACCACAGTAATAATAATATTGCCACTAACAAGCTCTTTGGTCAAACTGGTTTCACACATAATAAAAGATCACAAAAAAGTAGAAGATCCCGATGCCCCGAAATTATACTATATTGACGACAATATTCTTAAAACTCCACCGGTAGCAGTACAGCAGACAAAAAATGAGATAAAAAATATGGCAAACATCGCCATAGCCAATTTTAACCTCTCACTCGATGTTATATGCACAATGAATTTTGATAAGATAATGCAATTCAAGTCGGCTGAAAAAGAGTTGAATTATCTGAACAGAGCAATTGTGGATTATGTGGTAAAACTCTCAAAAATGCCTCAACTCAGCGAAAAGGACCATATTTATCTATCCACGACATTCAGATCAGTGAGAGACATTGAGCGCATCGGTGACTATGCGGAGAATATAGTAGAATATGCAGCCAGCCTCAAATCCAGTAATGACAATTTTTCCGAGAATGCTTTAGAAGAGATTGAGAGATTACGATCTCTGATTCATGACTTATATATTAAAGTGATGAGAGCCTACGATGACGAAGATCTGTCTGCACTTGGAGAGGCAAATATAGTGGAAGATCAGGTAGATGATTTCACCAAAGCTATGGAAGACAATCATATCAGACGCTTAGGAGAAGGTGTCTGTACTGCCAATGTGGGAGCTCAATATCTTTCCCTATCTTCAAATGCAGAACGAGTTGCAGACCACCTTATGAATGTCGGTAAAACCATACGCAGCTATGCTATGATAAAATCATAGTATCATATTATGATTAAATTATAACCGCTTCTAAATAAGTTTCCGAGGCGTAATTAACAATCAATTAAATATTTAAATCAGTAGGCATCATATTGTCCTACTGATTTTATTATTGTACTTAAAAAAATTATATACTTTGTAATACAAGGTATTCTTATTTATATATATCTTTGCAACATCATTAAATAAAAAACAGACTATGAAAAAAGTAGTAAATGCAGGAATAGGAGGCAGAAGCTTCACATTAGATGAAGATGCTTACCAAAGATTGAATATATATTTGGATCACTTCCGCCAGAGATTAAAAATAAGTTCAACCTCTCAAAATCAGACCATTGAAGTGATGGATGATTTGGAAGCAAGAATCTCCGAACTATTTTTGAAAGAATTATCATCTCCGTCAGAAGTAGTCAATATAGCAATGGTCTGCAGAGTAACCACACAACTCGGTATGCCTGACGGTTCTTCTGAAGCAGATGACTTTCAATATCAAGATTGTTATCGGCAAGAAGAAGATAGTTCTCCCAAACAACCCAAAAAACTATATAGAGATGAAGAAAACAAGGTTATAGGAGGTGTTGCTTCCGGGTTGGCAGCTTATTTAAATTTGGATATTACATTAGTTAGGGTAATAATGTTAGCTTTACTATTTGCAGGTAGTTTGGGCTTTTGGCTATATATTTTAATATGGATAATAGCACCTGTTGCAAAAACAACAGCACAAAAATGTGAAATGCGCGGCTGGCCTGTCACAGCCGAAAATATGGCTAAATTTTCTAGGAGTAAATAAACATGGAAAACAGTGTTGATAATGTACGTTCCCAAATGAGAAAAGGAGTATTGGAATATTGTATTCTATGTATTCTGAATAGGAAAGAAGCCTATGCCTCATCAATAATTGAAGAGCTAAAAGCTGCAAATATGATTGTAGTGGAAGGCACACTCTACCCTCTTCTTATTAGACAAAAGAATCAGGGACTACTCACCTATCGTTGGGAAGAGTCACCGCAAGGGCCACCCAGAAAATATTACGAGATCACCGATAAAGGCAGAACTCAACTATTTGATATGGATGCTTCGTGGAAAGAACTTGTAGAAACAATAGAAAAAATCAAGAAATGAACAAAACAGAGAAAGTCAGTATTGGCAGATTTGCATTTACCTTTGATGAATCTGCGTTTGTAATAGTTAACAACTATCTCAATGAGTTGGAGAGGTTCTATCTTTCTCAAGATGGAGGTTCGGAGATTATGGAAGGTATTGAAGAACGTATTGCAGAACTACTTAGAGAACGTTTTAGTACAGACAATGTAATCTCTCAAAAAGATATTGAAGAAATAATTAATATCATTGGTAAGCCTGAAGCAATAGAAGAAGAATCCAGCTCTTCGCAAACCAAACAAGACAATAAACCTTCTAACAGATTAAGATATGACAATCATAGACGTCTATATAGAGATCTGTCCAATAAAATGATTGGAGGTGTTTGTAGTGGATTAGCATCATACTTTGACATAGACATTCTGTTAGTCAGAGTCATTACTATCATTCTGTGTATTCCGGGAGTCATTTTCGGACATCATTTTCCATTCATATTCCCTATTCCATTAATCTATATTATACTGTGGATATGCATTCCATCAGCAAAGACAGCAAGACAACGTTGGGAAATGCGCGGAGATACAGGCTCACTCAATGATATTCGCAAGAATGTTGAGAATGGAGCAAACGAGATGGGAGACTTTGTACAAAGAGTAGGAAGTTCAAATGTAGGTAGAGCTTTAGGTAGAGCTATGTCAATCTTCGTAGGTTTAATTCTACTATTAATAGCATTAGGTGGACTTGGATTCTTATGTATTACGATATTTGGTATCGGAGACTTTTGCTATTTTGATGGCCCTTTCAGAGCAGTTCAAACCTTATTAGAAGAGTTTCCGGTACAATATGACATTGGTAAGTTACTAATAATGATCATCATACTAACTCCACTGATTCTTTTGATCTATGGAAGTGTATTACTGATTTTCAATCTCAGATCTCCAAAATTCAAACCGGGATTAATACTATTCATTATATGGTTATTATCTATCATCGCAATGTTTATAGGTATTTTTGCATTTAATATTGATCGTAACAAAAAAGATTGCGCAAATAGTAATAGTATCATCACGGAAACTATCACTAGGACCCACTCAGATACAATAAATATTGATAGTATTACCGGTGCAAAAATGATTCGTACAACAATCGAAAAGAGTACGCAATCCTTTCCTTTAGAATAGTATAACTTTGAAACTATCCGATTTAATAATCAAAACAAAAAATAATATGCCGCAAAATTGTCTATACTGTCAGAACAAAGCTAAGCTCGATGAGCTTATGATAAAGATAGCAGATCTTGAAGTGTCCAAATTGTACCTTTTTAAAGAACAGAGCCATAAAGGTAGATGTGTAGTTGCTTACAAGGAACATATAGGCCAACAATTTGAAATACCCGAAGCTGATTGGTTGAAATTCATGCTTGATACAAGAAGAGTCGCTATAGCCATAGACCATGCTTTTCATCCTACAAAAATAAATTTCGGGTCTTATAGTGACACTCTAAAACATGCTCATTGGCATATTGTACCTAAGTACGAAAACGGATTTGAATTCGGAGGAACATTTCAGATGAATCCGCAACAAACTTATCTCTCGGAAGAAGAATATGCCTCAATAATAGAAAAAATAAAGGAGGAGCTATAGTATAAAAATGAACAATTCATTGATTGACTATATCGAAAAAGAGATTATACCACTTTACAGTAAGTTTGATTCAGCACATAGGGAAAACCATGTCCGTAGTGTTATTAATGCCAGCTTAAAGATGGCTAGTCATTATGATGTAAATGTAGACATGGTTTATGTAATTGCCGCATTCCACGATACCGGTCTTTCAGTAAATAGAGAGAATCACCATATCGAGTCGGGTAAAGTACTCAGAAATGATATGATGATAAAAGAGTTTTTCTCTCCTCAACAAATTGAAGTGATGGTTCAGTCTGTTGAAGACCATCGTGCTTCCAATAAAAATGAGCCTAGAAGCATTTACGGAAAGATAGTTGCTGAAGCTGACCGACTTATTGAAAGTACAGAAATAGTGAGAAGAACAATACAATACGGATTATCCCATTACCCAAGTCTCGATAAAGAAGGTATTTGGAGACGCACTTTAGAACATCTTCATGAGAAATATGCAGAAGGCGGTTATCTGAAACTATTTATTCCGGAATCAAACAATGCTTCGGAGCTGCTGAAGCTACAAGCTCTAATCAAGGACCAAACACAACTACGTCATTTATTCGACATTCTCTATCCGGAACAAAAGAATCAATAAAATAATCGATTCTTATATGACATAATATCATATTTATGTCATATACAGAGTGTGGATTATGAGTACTTTTGCAGGACAATACGAAAACTATTCATGAGGGGAAAAATAATCAGTAGCAGACGAGAACATAATAATAAGGTATTATTCAATGTAATAGCAATAATTGTAGTAAGCATCTGGGGAATCACATTTATATCTACAAAATCATTACTTCTCAGCGGATTAGCTCCTGAAGAGATTTTCTTCATAAGGTTCCTAATAGCCTACATAGAAATATGTTTCATATCATCAAAAAAGCTATTCTGTGATTCAATCTCTGACGAAATCAGAATCTTTCTTACAGGCATAACAGGTGGGTCTTTATATTTTTACACTGAAAACACAGCATTAGAGTTTACCCATACCAGTAATGTTTCTTTTATAGTCTGCACCACGCCACTATTAACCGTTCTATTATTACTTATTATCAATCCATTCTTTAAGTCATCTGAACGAGTTGTTATTAAGAACTTGTCATTATTTTTATTTGGAACATTTCTTGCTTTATCCGGAATGTTCTTACTTATATTCAATGGACATTTCATATTGAAATTATCGCCGAAAGGAGATCTTATTGCCCTACTTGCCGCTATCTCATGGGCTTTTTACAGTATCTTGATTAAAAGTTTACTAAACAAATATGGTTCGGCCTTTGTCACAAGAAAAGTTTTCTTTTACGGGCTGATTACAATTTTACCGATTTTGGTAACAAGAGGTGATACTTTTCTTCATACCGATATCATATTTACTCTGAAACCACTATTAAATCTACTGTTTCTTGGGGTTATTGCATCTTTGATTTGCTTTGTGTTATGGAACAAGGTCATCAATGTAATAGGTACTGTAAGTTCCTCAAATTATATCTATCTGAATCCGATATTCACAATGATCGGAGCATCATTCTTCCTTCATGAGAAAATGACATGGGTATCTGCTATCGGATCAGGGTTAATTCTTTTAGGGGTATTCTTATCCTCAAAATATATATCTCACGACATATCTAATAAAACGCCTCAATCATAAATTGATTCAAGCATTTCTCTTGTGTCAAGTTTCATGTTTTCATCATAAGTATCGTGACGAACAAATCCTATACCTCTGCAATACCATGTATATGATGTAGTGATTCGACTATATGCAGGTGCCTTTTCGACTTTTTGTTCTTTTACAATTACACAATCAAACGTACCCGCAGGAGTCTTAATGGTCTCTGTTCCAATAACGATGCGTTTAGTCACGTCTATCGAATATTTTACTCCAAAAACAGAGACCTTTGCATTGACATCCGGCAGGATATTCCCTTTTTTCATAGACGAAGGCAATGTAGTCTGACCTCCTGATGATTTTATTAAGGATTTTGGAAACATACTTTGAAAAACAGCAGTAGCAGTACCGGCAATATCCATAGTAACATCTCCATTTTTATCAATCAATACATTCATCTCAATCGGTCTATTAAAGAGCTGTTTGTCTTTACGGTTCACAACATTTGATGTGTAATTCACCTTAATTTCTCCATCCGCTAATCTATCAACACTATTTATTTTCATCGTATGAGTCCACTTGATATCACCGCCATCGGCATATCTACGGACATACTTAAATTGTTGTCCTATATTTGTACAAAAAAATTCCTGACCCGAAACGGAACAGAAAGATATAAACGATAATAATAATAATAAAACAACCTTTTTCATTATGGGAACAAATATAGGTAAAGATGATTTATCTCTATAATTATTCGAGAAAATACTATGAAACATGATTCACATACATATTTATCAATTATCACAAGTCATAAAAACTAATTACCTTTGCATAAAAGAAACCTGGAGCTATGACACTGAAAGATCTGAAGATAGGAGATAAAGCCATAATAAAAGAAGTTGGAGGTGAAGGTTCACTTAGACAACATTTTTTAGATATGGGAGTTATTCCGGGTGCAATCGTAAAAATCGTAAAGTTTGCCCCTATGGGAGATCCCATGGCATTACTTATTCACGGTTATGAATTGACTTTAAGGTTGTCAGACGCCAAGAATATAAAAATAGAACCTATTACAGATGAATCGGAAACAGATATAGTCCCTTTTAATTCTCAAGAAGCAAAGAAAAGAGAACACCCCGGATTAGGTGAGACAGGAAGATATCACTCAAAGGCTCATGAGAATCCACTTCCTAAAGGCACTGTTCTTACTTTTGCTTTGGTGGGAAATCAGAACAGCGGTAAGACTACACTTTTCAATCGTCTTACAGGCTCCAACCAGCATGTTGGAAACTTTCCGGGAGTGACAGTTGATAGAAAAGACGGTCCCATTTTAGGATATGAAGGTACATCTGTAACTGATTTACCGGGAATCTATTCTCTATCTCCATATACATCTGAAGAGATTGTATCCAGACAATTCATTCTTGATGAGAAACCCAAAGCCATTATCAATATAGTAGATGCC
>CAYOGG010000034.1:0-11503 GCA_964403455.1 uncultured Bacteroidaceae bacterium
ACGCATCGCAGCCGTTCGGCTCCGCCGAACCGACCGTTCTGATTCGCAATTTGCACTCATCTTTTCAATTAAATTTTTCCTTTAGATTCTAGTAACTGCATATCATCCATAACATCAAATTTTATCGTATGCTCTTTTATGCACGGATCATGATTCGCTAACACTTCCAAACATTTTGCATCATTTTTACAATCGGTGAGCCACTCCAATGATTTTTCAGCTAACGTCTTATCTACGACAAAACCAGGTATGATATGTTTTTCATAAGATTCCTGTAGATATGCTCCATCGTTTGCTAAAATCATATAGTTTTCATCACCTGCAATTTTTACAGCAAAAATCCCATGACTATGCCTGGAATATTCACAAGAATAACTGTTCCATCTCCAAAAACATCAAAGGATTTTCCGACAGGGCCAATACCGCTGTTTTCATATTCAAATGGTTTAATATCAACTATGCCCGTCCATGTATCCACATAACGAATCCTGTTTTTTCGGGCATCCGCAATTTCTTCACTTGATGCATAAAAAGCTTTTGCGTTTTTCACAAGACAAATTCCACTCGTATGGTCGAAATCCAAGTGACTGAAATATACCGCATCAATATCAGAATCCTTTAAACCCAATACTGCGAGGATAATCCTTTATTTATAAGTCTTGCGGACATGTTAAAAGCAGAATTAAAATTACGACATAGAAGATACATACCTAAAAAACCGAATTGTTGTGACTAGTATAAATGTTCCTAAATAACCTTATGTTTTACTTACAGCGCTGAAAAACAGGAATGTCTTCCAATTTAATATCTATATCAACATATGCACCGCCATTATAAGTAATCTGGGTTGTTGTATTCTTCCAGTTACTTCCTTGTGGCAGATAGATTTGTTTTCTTACTTGCCCTGCTTCTAATATTGGTGCAACAAGATAGGTATCTCCATACATATATTCATCTTCAATCTCCCAACACTGTAAATCATTTGGGAATTCATAGAAAAGTGTACGCATTACTGGTGTGCCTTTTTCATGCGCTTCAGCCATCAAACCACGTGTATACTCTCTCATTTCTTCGCGAATATTCATATACTTCTTACAAATTTGATATACTTCCTCTCCGTAGCTCCAGACTTCATTAGCAGCTCCAGACCTGCATGTTGCTCCACCTGTAGTACCAACCTGTGGTTGTCTCGGTTCCCTATCTCCATGAAGTCTCATGACAGGACAGAAAGTTCCCCATTGAAACCATCTTACAAACAGTTCTCTAAAATTAGGATCATTTGGATCTCCTCCATGAAAACCGCCAATATCTGTAGTCCACCATGGGATTCCAGCAAGTCCCATATTTAGTCCTGCTGCCAGTTGATTTCTCATACTTCCAAAACTTGATGCAATATCTCCTGACCAAACTAGTGCACCATATTTTTGGCTTCCAGCCCATGCGCATCTAAGAAGATTTACAATATTAGATTGGTTTTCCTGCTGCATTCCCTCATAAAATGTTCGTGCGTATTCCACTGGATAGATATTTCCAATTTCCAAATCTGTGCCTAAATAGTATCTGTAGTTGTCAAAATCATATGCTGAATATTCTGGTTCTGCCTCATCTAACCAGAATATTCTGATTCCGCTATCATAATAGTTTTTCTTAGCCTTTTCCCAAAGATATTTCCGTGCATCTGGATTCGTTGCATCATAATGAATCGTTGCACCTTGAAAATCAAGTCCTGTTCTGAATCCCCGTTCTGTTCTTATAAGATATCCTTTTTCCAACATTTCATTATAATTTTCTGATTCTGGATCTACTGTAGGCCAGACAGAAACCATCAGTTCGATTCCCATCTCTGTAAGTTCATCAACCATTGCTTTTGGATCTGGCCAATAAACAGGATCAAATTTCCACTCACCTTGTTTTGGCCAGTGAAAGAAATCCACAACGATAACATCAATAGGTAACTTTCTTTTTTTGTATTCCCTTGCTACACTCAGCAATTCTTCCTGGGTCTGGTATCTCAATTTGCACTGCCAAAATCCCAAACCATATTCTGGCATCATTGGTACTTTTCCTGTAACCCCAGCATATGATTCTTCGATTTCTGCAGGTGTATCTCCTGTAGTAATCCAATAATCCAATTCCTTCGTGGCATATGCTTCAAAGCTCATAATATTATTGCCAAGCATTGCTCTTCCCACACCTGGATTATTCCACAGAAAACCATATCCCAGAGAAGAGATTAGAAAAGGGACGCTCGCCTGAGAATTTCTATGTGCCAACTCCAGATCCATTCCCTTCAGATTCAAATAGGGTTGTTGATATTGTCCCATACCATACAGTTTTTCATCTTTGCATAATGATTCCAATCGAAAGGTCAAATGATAATCTCCACCAATATTAGGTCTGAATTCTCTTGCCTCCACTTCTATTGCACTACACTTTGAATCTGTAACATCTCTTCTATTTCTCCAATACTCTTCAAGTATCTTTTGATCACCATTGAAAATTGTAATTTTTCCACCGTTAGTTATGACTAGCTTTATTTTTCCGTTTGCAATAGAAGCCTCCGCATCACTGATAGAAGTCTTTCCAACTGCTTTATTCTCTTCTACCAGAGCCCAATTGTTACCTGTAAACTTACAATTCTTCGTTGCCTGTACTCTTAATCCATTCTGTCCCCATGCCTGTATATATAGGTCTTCCGCATCATAGTGAAAATGAATCTGATTATTCTCGATTGATAACATCTTATTTCCTCCTTATCCTTTTACAGCACCGCTTGTCATACCACTTACAATATATTTCTGCATAAATATGAAAATCAGAGCAACTGGAATAATGGTAACAACAGCAAAGGCTGATAAATAGCTCCATTTTGTTCCATATTGTCCCATGAAGTTAAATATTCCTGCTGTAATTGGTCTCTTCTGTTGATCCAGTATAAATGTCATTCCATATGCCAAATCCCCCCAGGCATACAAGAAGGAAAAAATAGCGCATACCATTACTCCTGGCTTTGCAATTGGTAACAGTATTCTAAAAAAGGCTGTGAATGTATTACATCCATCTAAATATGCTGCCTCTTCTAAGTCCTTAGGTATTGCAGCAAAATAATTTTTGAGAATTAGTATTGAAAAAGGAATTCCAATCGTAGCATCTGCTAGGATTGCAGCTATCCACGTATTATAAACATGCATATTTTTAAACAGGATGAACATTGGTGTTAATAATACTGCCACAGGTAGCATCTGAGTCACAAGAAATGTGAGCATCATAAATTTTCTTCCCCTAAAATGATATTTAGCAATACCATAAGATGCTGGAACTGCTAATACCACTGCAATCAACATGGCACCTGCTGAGATTACAAAACTATTCAAGAAAGATTGAAACATATTAAAATCACCCGTTGATACCTGTGCCAAATATGATTTCAAATTGAGAATATGTGGATAAAATGTAGGTGGTATTTGGAATATTTCCTTTTCTGTTTTAAGGGATGTAATAATTGCCCAATATAAAGGGAAAAGGAGCACTCCAATAATGACTACAGATAAAATGCAGTACAGAATATTTTTCTTTGGTTTTAATTTTTCATCTGACATTTTTTAATCCTCCTCTCCGTCATTTGTAACTTTAAGATACAGCACGCCAACAATTAGTAATACAATCAAAAGAATATTTGCTACAGTTGCACCTTTACTATATTTAAACATTTCAAAAGATAATTTATAGGAATATGTTGATAACATATGGGTGGAATTAACTGGTCCTCCACTGGTCATAACATAAACCAGATCATAGACTTTAAATGTATATATAAAACCTAATATGAGAACGGATTCAATTGTTGGTTTTAATAATGGTAATGTAATCTTAAAAAAGGTTTGAATTGCATTCGCTCCATCCATTGCCGAGCTTTCATACAATTCCTTAGGAATGGTAGTTAATCCTGTAGAAATCAAGATCATATTAAATGGAATTCCAATCCAGACATTTGCACATATTAATGCAAACATAGCGGTCTTTGGTTTCGTCAGCCACTCAATATTTTCAGATATCAAATGCAGACTTTTTAAAACATAATTTAATACTCCGATATCTGTAGCAAACAGTAGCTTAAAAATCAAAGCAGTTACTGTAATAGGAACCATCCATGGAATCAGGGAAATACCTCTAATGGGTTTTGCAAAGCTGAACTTCTTATTGAAAAATAATGCCAGTAAAAACCCGATTGTAAACTGAATCAAAATACAACTTATAGTAAAAAATAATGTATTTGAAAATGCCTTTAAAAAAACAGTATCATTAAAAAGGCTAATATAATTTTCCAACCCAACAAAATTCTTTATTCCCTTTACGAGATTTGATGCTGTGACATCTTGGAAACTTAGTATAATATTACTCACAATTGGATATCCCACAAATACAATCATGTATAAAAAAGCGGGTAAAACAAATAGTATTCCTACTTCGTCAAATCCAAATAATTTTCTGATTTTTTTCATATGCGCTCCTTTTTACAGGTATTTAAGGTATAAAAAATACGGGGTATGATAATACCCATGCCCCGTATTTATCATTTCTACTTATTTTATAATTTCATCAATGGTTGACTGTGCTTCTTCTGCTGCTGCCTCAGAATCTGCTTCCCCTGTAATTACCTTATTGAAAGCTAATGAGATTGCATCTGACACGCTTGGCCATTCAGCAAGAGGTCCTCTTGGTTGTGCATAATTCAATTCCTCTACAAAAGGTGCATATGGAGAATCTTCTTCAAACTGACTTGATGCAATTGTTTTATCTGCTGAGATATATCCAAAAGCATCCATCATATATTTCACCTGAGTTTCTTCTGTTGCATATTCCAAGAATGCAAGAGCACCTTCCACATTACCATCTTTAATAACTGCGTAGTTCTCTCCACCTAATACAGATGCATAGTCTTTATCTTTCGGAAGTAAAGCAACTCCCCAGTTCAAATCTGGTGCTTCCTGCTGCATAGTAGGAATCTGCCATGGTCCGTTCTCCATCATTGCTACATTACCTGAGATAAATTGATTCATAACATCTCCTTGTGTCCAGTTGATGCACTCAGAACTCATTACACCCTCATCCACAAGTTTCTGTAAAAATGTCAGAGCTTTAATACCACCTTCTGAATTAATCTCATAAGAAGATGCGCCTGTTGACCATACCCAAGGCATAAAGTTAAAGGTTCCTTCTTCATTTTGAACACTGCATAATGCAAGTCCAGTAACATCACCTGTTGTTAACTTTTTCGCTGTTTCCTCTAATTCATCCCATGTAGTTGGAACTGTACATCCTGCTGCATCCAGTAAATCCTTATTGTAATACAATGCCAGACAGTTTACTCCAAAAGGAACTCCATACAATTTATCGTCAACTGTACATGAGTTTACAGTTCCTTCATAGTAATTGGAAACATCAAACTTTCCAGTAATATCTTCGAAGATTCCCATGTCAACATAAGATGCATGATCAGGTGAATCTAAGATTGCAATATCAGGAAGTTCTGCTGCTGATGCGCCAATAGATAACTGTTTCTTAAAATCAGCAAATGGAACATATTTTGCTGTAACCTTATATGCATTCTGAGAAGCATTATAATCATCAATTACTTTGGATAATGCAACCTGATGTCCTTCTGTTTCCCAGTAGTACCAGATTGTAACATCTTGTACATCTGCTGATGCGCTATCTTCTGTGGTAGTCGCTGTTTCAGTAACTGCCTCTGATGTGCTGCTGCTAGCATTTCCACAACCAGTTAGCATCCCTGCTACCATCATCGTAGTCATGATTCCAGCTATTAACTTCTTTGCTTTCATAACGGTATCCTCCTTATAGGTACGTTTCGTTTTTTGTTATCCTTATCATACTGCCATCCATGTACCTTTAAAATTCCAATAATCTTTGAAAAGAGTAATTATCTAAACTTACTTTTCTATTTGAAAGCATGTCTGAACTCAGCTGGCAATTGTCCTGTTTCTCCTTTAAACACCTTACTGAAATACTTCGGGTCAGCATAACCTGTCTTCTCAGCAATTTCATATATTTTTAGAGAAGTACTGAGCAGTAGTTCCTTCGCTTTTGTAATACGGTAATTCTTAATATAGGATGAGAAATTCACACCAAGCTCTTTATGTATTTGTGTCCCCAGATATTCAGGTGTGATATTTAATTCCTTTGCTATTTCCTCCAATGTAATACCTGCTTGATAATACTCATGAATTATTGCAATTGCCCGTCTCACTGTAATACTCTTGATGTCGTTATCCGTATTTATTTCAACTTTTTCGATCAGGCTATTTGTGACAGCTTTTATTTCATTCATGGAATTTGCACGCACTATTTTTTCTAACACAGCTTTTTGCTCTATCTCACCATAATCAAAGCTGTTAATCTCATTGGCAATATTAATAATAGCCCAATAGAATCTCACATAACATTCTTTTATTTTCCCTGGTTCATAGATTTTATCATTTTGAAAATACGAATGGAATTTCTCTAACAGGTTAGTAATTTTATCCTTCTGCTTATTACATATTGCAAGTTTTATCTCTTTTTCGATTTCAATGGGATATATGCATACAGATGTTTGAATATTCTTAATGTTGGGGTATGTAATAATAACATTATCACCCAGTGAAATATTCCAATCCAGGTAACCTGACATATCCTTATATGCGCTTTGTAGATAATCTATATTTTTTGCTTCTACCCAACCCAGGCAGCACCCATTCATGATTTTTTTATCTCGAAGGATTCTTTGTTGAATCCACCTTTCAAGCATTTTTCCGTCTTTATATCCATATAATGCCATATAAAGCAAATTTTCTTTTTCTTCCTCAAAAAAACAGAATTGTATCTCTGTTTTTTCCATCATAATACTTTTTAAAAATCTAATCCCTGTTTCCACATTATCTTTTGCTCCGATTGGATTATACCAAACCAACAAAGAGATTGGCTGATCCAATCCTATCTCATATTTGTGAAACAGATATTCTTTCAAAGCATTATTGGATATCATATCTCCATTAATAATGCTTTTAAAAACTTGTGAAAGAGACCCAACTTCTTCTGGTTTTTTGTTTTTATCATTTTCAATCTGTTTACGAACACTTTCCATTGCATTCATAAATTCACTCAATACAATAGGCTTTAACAAGTATTCTGTTACACCTAGTTTCATTGCCGTTCTTGCATATTCAAATTCCGAATATGCACTAAGTACAATTGCTTTCATGTTCGGCACTATTGGAAACGCCTGTTTTAACATTTCCAATCCATCGAGAACAGGCATCTTTACATCTGTAATAACCACATCTGGCTTTTCCCTGCCAATCAGCTCCAGACCTTCTTGTCCATTCTCTGCTTCAGCTACTATCATGTCTTCTTCCTTATTAAGTTTGATTAGTAGTTTCTTAATTCCTTCTCTAATGCGAATCTCATCTTCCACTATAACAATCTTCACGAATCACTCCCCCTGACCAATATCAGGAATGAATATTATAATGCGTGTATATTCTCCCTGTTTGCTTTCGATTTTAACCTTTGCACGTTCGCCATAATACATTTGTATCCTTGTAATTGCATTTTCCATTCCAATACAATTTTTTTCTTCACTTCGTATATATTCTCCATGGTTTAGCTGTTCAACAATGGTATCAGCCATCCCATTTCCATTATCCCAGATTTCAATATATAGATTCTCATTCTCTGGCTTCATGGATACATTTAGACAATGGGTTCCTTTTTTTCCCTCAAAACCATGAAGAATGGAATTCTCTATAAACGGTTGCAATAGTAATTTATGTATTTTCCATTTCATAATTTCAGGCGGTATGCTGATTTCACATTGGAACGTATTCTTCAACCTTGTCTGTTGTAAATACAAATACTGCTGTAGCCATTCATATTCCATTTTAACTGTGGTAATTCCGTTACTATTGTCAATGCCATATCTAAGTATTTTCGCTAAGGAAGTGATAGAATTGCTTATTTCGAATTCATCTCTATCTATTGCCATCCAATTAATGGTATCTAATGTATTGTACAAAAAATGTGGATTAATCTGTGCTTCCAGTGCTGCTATCTCTGCATTCTTTTGACTTTCATGCGCTTCTTTTTCTTTTTTCATTGATTCCTGTAATTTATCTAAAGTAACATTGAACTGATTTCCAACCATTCGAATCTCTGTAGGTATTTTCTCATCATCTTCCACCCTGGCAGACAGCTCTCCTTTTCCAACTCTTTTAATAATATGAACTAACTTATTAATGGAATGCATCAGGTTATTTGACAGCATGATAATTAATAGCACCATGATAAAGAAGGCAACTGTAATTCCGAATAGTATAAAGCTTTGCTGCCCACTTAATTTTTTCATTACAGTATCGTTATTAAAAACTCTGACAATATCCCAATTTGTCTTTTCATCAAATACCACATCCACAGAGATGTTACTATGTTCATACTTTGGGATAGCCTCCCAATATGCGAGGTACCTCTCTTTTCTTTCCTCTATATTGTCTGACCATTCTATAATCTTTTTTGACAGCAGTTCTTCATCATTTGAAGACACCATATTGCCATTTCTATCAATAATGAAGGTAAATCCATTTTCACCTTTATCTCCGTGATAAATATTATTTATCATATTCTCGTCAATACTAACAATAATAACACCTAATTGCTTATCCAGATTTCTATAGTCAATAATTCTATGTCCCATATGGAATAAATAATATTTTTCAGATGCATATGTTCCTGCTTCTTTTGTGGAAAACAGATGTGTATTATTATCAACGGATACTACCTGATATAATTCTGTACTACTCATACCAAATGAATCCATCCATGAGCTTTGCATATTGGCTCCAGTTAGCAAATCATAAAAAACAACCGTGCCATTATCCGTTATAATCGTTATTGCTTTTATGTATTCTTTTGTGTAGAACATACCACGAATCGTTTTTCGTAATATCCTAACATTATTTGTAACATCTATCCCATTATTAATATCATTGACCATATCAACAATTTCATCATTCATATATATCTGAAACAAGATATCCTCATATGATTTCATCCAGACATCAACACTGTTACTTACCTGAATCAAATTAGAATGGGTAAGTTCTTCAACATTATTCTGTATAATTTTTGAAGTATTTAGATAAGAAAAGCATACAATGACAAGAACCGGGAAAATTGAAGAAGCAACAAACGCTGCAACTATTTTACGTTTCAAACTTGTTTCGCCAACTATTTTTTGTAATCGTATCAATGAAACCACCTCCAAATTCTTTTCTACATCAACTATATCAACTGTGAACCTATTTTACGAGATGTATAAGGGAGATATTTCTAAGAAAGGAGGAATTTTCTAAGAATTACACAATTTAAAACCTAGTATACCTCACACAGATTGTTATCTTTACAAAAGATAATACGATAGACCTACTCTTCTTTCTCTCTACATGAACCATTTTCTGTAATATCCTTTGTAATTTCATAAATAAAGGTTGTCAATTCCGACATTTTCTGCCACTGAGATTCATTAGCGTCCACATAATAATAATTTTTAGTACCTACTCTTCTCATATTGACAATCCCCGCATCTTTCAATGTTTTCAAATGATGGGATACTGCTGGTCTGGACAAATGAGTTTTTTCTGTAATTTCTCCAACCCTGATTCCATTATGATCACTTAAGAGCAACGTCATAATAATTTGTTGTCTGGTTTCATCGCCAAGTGCAATGAATGCCTGCTGTAAAGATTCAAAATCACTGGCAATACTTTGCATTCTTTTTTTACATTGTTCTTCTCTCGTCATACGAATTCCTTTCAAATAATAACCAATTTAAGTTATAACTGTGAACCAATATTATAGTTTCTGGTTTTTTTCATAGTTGCATTTTTGAATTCGATTGCCTGATTTGAACATCCATTAATACATGCCATACAATGGGTACAATTATTCCCCCACACTGGCTTTTTCCCCAAAATCGTAATATTATTCAATGGGCATAATTCCTGACACTTTCCACAACCGATACATTTATCATTTGTATGGAATCCTTTTGCCGACACCATCATCGGATAAAATAGGGGATTTATGAAAGTAGACATCATTGCACCACTGCATGCTCTGTCAAATTCAGTTTGCATTTTTATCTTTTCCGAAATCTCATTAATCCTTGGCATCGCATTCTTGTAAATATTCACTGCCTGATTATGATTTGGCACATCATACATTGCAATATAACTCTGTGGCATATTCACATAATCAAATCCCAGTAAATCTAAATGTTTTTTATCGCACAATTTCTGTATATACTTTTCCGAACTATATGGGGTTTTAAAACAGGTCATGATAAAATATACTTTTTTACTTCCCTCTAATTTCATTTTCATAATGCATTGTTCGACTACCTTAGGCATCCTCCCAGCATATACTGGCAAAACAAAAACATAAGGCTCCTCTGAATGTAAATTCATGTTTTTATTATTTTTTATGATTTCATTCAATGAAATCACTTTCTCTTCTGTACTTGCAGCTATTTTTTCAGCTACATATTTACTATTTCCTGTACCACTAAAATATAATATCATATTATTTCACCTCTACAATTCAATTGTCTGCTGTTTTACTTCTGGATCATGGGAGGCCAATATCATAGTTCCTTCCTGCTCCAGTTCGAGAATCCATGCTAATGCTTCCCGTATCACCGCGCCAGGTTGTGTACTCATTGTTATTTATGGAAACCTATAAGGACCTGTGTCCCCTACGAAAGGAGCTTTATTCTATGAATAAAACTAACTATATTTCTGTCGGTATTGACGTTGGATCTGCATTTAGCTTTATGTCCATTGTCAATCCACAAGAACGTGTGATTTTAAAGCCATTTAAAATCATTCACAACAACCCTGATTCCCTTGCTCGAGCTATTTCTGCAATAAAAAAAGCAGAAGAGTCGAACTCCATGAAATCTCGAACATTTCTGGAATCCACCGGAATCTATCACTTTCCGCTCTTCTGCCACCTGAAAGAATCAGGATTTGAGGTATTTGTCATCAACCCTCTTATCACTCATTCTATCAAAAATATGGGCATTAGGAAAGTAAAAAATGATAAATTTGATTCCATTGGGATTGCAAAGCTTGGTTTGAAACCTGATTTAAAGACTTCTCTTATGCCAACAGAGCTTGTTTTGGAACTGCGTTCTTTAACTCGTAATTACTACGATTTAACGGATGAACGTGCTTCTCATGTAACAGCAATTAAAACCTGCTTACATACTGTTTTTCCACAGTATCTTGATATATTTAGTGATATCCTTGGTACTACTTCTAAGATGATCCTTAGACAGTATTCTACTCCTGACAAGATTCTTCGTGGTCACAAAAATACGTTGATCGAGAAAATATCTAAGGCATCTAGAAAAGGACTTACCAGATCCACAGAACGCTATGAAAAGCTT
>CAYOGG010000035.1:0-11301 GCA_964403455.1 uncultured Bacteroidaceae bacterium
GACAACTTGTTATGTTATTTCTGTTAATGTGACTTATTATTCAATTATTGATGAAATGTAAATACTTTCACTTGTAATAACAAATAAACAGTCGACCGTTTATAGCGCCGAGCGACCGCTGGCCAACGCGTCACCGACCGGCGGTCGGCGCAAATTGCAACTGAAAAGAGCAGAATTCGACACAATCCGAAAAAATCAATGAAAATCAATAGAAGTTGCGGTTTATAATCGCAACTTCTATTGATTTTTCGATGCGTCTGCGGTATTATGGAATCATGGAGGTGGTTCCTATGATAAACAGACCGCTCTACGTCGATAAGATTATGGCATACACCGACACACCTTTTGTAAAAGTGTTGACGGGTGTTCGCCGCTGCGGAAAATCCACAGTTCTTAAAATGATCATGGAGAAGCTGCAACAGGAGCATGGCATTCCATCTGAGCGGATTGTCAGTATGCGTTTCGATTCCATGGATTATGAGGATATGACAGCGAAGGATATGTTCAAGGCTGTCAAAGAAAAGCTAAATCCAACTGGGAGAACGTATCTCTTTCTGGATGAGGTTCAGGAAATTGAAGGCTGGGAGAAAGTAGTAAACTCCCTGGCAACGGATTATGATGTTGACCTTTATGTGACAGGCTCTAATTCCAGAATGATGTCTTCGGAAATAGCAACTTACCTGACCGGACGATATGTTTCCTTCCGGATCTATACGCTTTCTTTTCAGGAATATCTGGAATTCAAAAAGCAATATACACAGGTAAAGGATATCCATGCTGAACTGGCAGATTATATCCGCTTGGGAGGCTTCCCTGCAACACATCTGCGAGAGTATTCACAAGATGAGGTTTATACGATTGTCCGGGATATCTATAATTCTACGATTTTCTCGGATATCGTAAAGAGAAACCAGATTCGTAAGATCGACCAGCTGGAACGGGTGGTTCGGTACACGTTTGCGAATGTAGGAAATTCATTCTCGGCAAAATCAATTTCTGATTATCTGAAATCGGAGCATCGTTCTATCGACAATGAAACGGTGTACAGTTATCTGGAAAAGCTGGAGAAAGCATATCTCCTTCATCGTTGTTCTCGATACGATATGCGCGGAAAGGAAATTCTGAAAACGCAGGAGAAGTTTTATCTTGCCGATACCGCTTTGCGTTACAGCGTGCTGGGCTATACACCAGACAGCGTCGCTTCCAGTCTGGAAAATGTGGTGTATCTGGAACTTTGCAGACGAGGCTATACCGTGACGATTGGGAAAACACCAGACGGTGAGGTTGATTTTGTGGCGCAGAAGCAGAATGACCGGTTGTATGTGCAAGTCACACAGGAAATTAAATCCGAAAAAACAGAAAAGCGCGAATATGAACGACTGCTGGAAATCCGGGATAACTATCCGAAGTACGTTTTGAGAACTGATGAATTTGCCGGAGGCAATTACCAGGGAATCAAAAGTATGCATATTGCAGATTTTCTGTTGAGCACTGAATATTAACGATGAGGGCGGCGGTGAGCCGCCCTTTTACATAGTCGGAACTGACTGATCATCGGTTCCGACTATTTTTATCACAGATTTACACCCAAATACACCGGTAGACACGGAACCTTACGCCATTTTTAGCGAGGACTGGATTTCCTTTGATTTGCCCGTTCCTTTTATATAAAAAAACGAGCCACGACTTCTCCACTATCGGAGTAAGAGTCGTGGCTCATGCTTTTATCGAACTGTTTTCTTTTCCTGTTCCTTCTTCCTGTCGATATTCAGAATCGTCTCAACCGTCTGCTTGGCAATCAGATATTCCTGCATCTCTTTCTTCACCTGACGATACTCTGCATAGGCTTGTTTCTTCTCAATCAGGAGCCGGTTAAACTCCTCATACATCGTATATTAAAGAGTGAACAGGTTGAAGAGGCAAATAACTTTTCTTTCAGGTGACAGATGTGATAGCCTATAGTATTATTCTCAATATCATGTGCATAATCACCCCAAACCTGCTCATATATCTGTCCGTAAGTCATCACCCTGCCCTGATTTACGGCAAGATAACACAAGATGTCAAATTCCTTGGCTGTCAATCTGATTTCCCTGCAATCCCGATAAATTTTCCTTCGGTCAGGGTAAATTTCAAGCCCTGGAAGTTGCAATATCACATCCCGTAATAAGTAAAATAAAGCACCTCTGTATTAACAAATTTCCTATTCCTTGCCAAAAATATTACTATTTTTTTTAATAAACACAGGAATAGTATTTAACGGTGCATCTACATTTATCGTTTGTCCTCCTTCATACTCCTTTCCGGTTGTATAGTCAATCCAGCGTTCTTCTTTTGGAAGATAAACAGTGCGGCTGCGCTGTCCGGCATAAAGAACCGGAGCCACCAGTACATCCGGTCCGTAAAAATATTCGTCTTCTGTTTCCCAGCAGACCGAATCATCCGGGCACATATAGAAAAGTGTCCGCATAACCGGAGTTCCCTTTCTATGCGCTTCTTCCATGATCCTTCTTGTATATGGCCTCATCTGCTCCCTTAATTCCATATATTTTTTGCAGATACCATAAACTTCTTCTCCATAACTCCATACTTCATTCGCCGCACCGGAGCAGCAAGTTGCTCCTCCTGTGGTTCCATATTGCGGTTGTCTTGGTTCTCTGTCACCATGAAGACGCATGACCGGACAAAAAGTTCCCCACTCAAACCAACGCACAAAAAGTTCTCTGAATTTCGGGTCATCCGGATTTCCACCATGGAATCCCCCTATATCTGTTGTCCACCATGGAATGCCTGCAATTCCCATATTCAGCCCTGCTGCAAGCTGATTCCTCATGCTTTCAAAACTTGATGCAATATCTCCTGACCAGACAAGCGCCCCATACCTCTGACTGCCTGCCCATGCGCACCGAAGAAGGTTCACAATATTCTTCTGTCCTTCTCTTTCCATTCCTTCATAAAAAGTTCTTGCATAGTCAACCGGATAAATATTTCCAATCTGAAGGTTTGTACCCATATGATAGCGGTAATTATCAAAATCATATGCCGTATATTCAGGTTCTGCCTCATCCAGCCAGAATACTTTGATCCCTTTCTCATAATAATTCTGTTTCGCTTTGCCCCAGACATATTCTCTTGCTCCCGGATTCGTCGCGTCAAAATGGATCGTGGCACCTTGAAAATCCAGCCCTACACGAACTCCTCGCTCCGTACTGATCAAAAATCCTTTTTCCAGCATTTCCTCATAATTCTCACAGGTTTTATCCACTGTCGGCCAGACAGATACCATTAATTCAATCCCCATCTCCTGCAGCTCCCGAACCATGGCATCAGGTTCAGGCCAATATACCGGATCAAATTTCCATTCTCCCTGCTTCGGCCAGTGAAAGAAATCAATAACAATCAGGTCAATCGGCAGATTCCTTCTCTTGTATTCTCTCGCCACTTCCAGAAGTTCTTCCTGTGTCTGATAACGGAGTTTACACTGCCAGAAACCCAGCCCATATTCCGGCATCATAGGAACTTTTCCAGCCACTGCCGCATATGCCTCTTCAATTTCTGCAGGCGTATCTCCCGCCACTACCCAATAATCCAAAACTTTGGTAGAATATGCTTCAAAACTCATGATATTCTTTCCAAACACCGCGCGCCCCACACCCGGATTATTCCATAAAAATCCATATCCCAAAGACGAAATGGCAAAAGGTACACTTGCCTGTGAGTTACGATGTGCCAATTCTAAGTCTAAACCTTTCAGATTCAGATAAGGCTGCTGATACTGCCCCATTCCGTAAATCCTTTCATCCCTGTCCACGGATTCAAATCTCATAGTCAGATGATAATCTCCTCCCAGTATTGGCTTAAACTCTCGTGCCTCCACTTCAATTGCACTACATTTTCTATCCAGAATATCTCTCCGGTTTCTGCAATATTCTTCTAAAAGCAGTTTACCGTCCGAGTTATAAATCATGATTTTTCCAAGCTTTGTTATTTCAGCGTATATTTTACCATTGATAATCCTGGCTCCCTGCTCTGTATATACAATTTCACAGTCAACATTTCCCCGCTCATGCAATGCCCAATTTTCTTCCGGCATTTTATGCTCTTTTGTGGCACGAACCCGAAGCGCATTCTCTCCCCATGGTTCTATCCACACTTCTTCCGTATCATAATGAAAAATCAATTTTTCTTTTTTTAAATCCAGCATATCTCATCCTCCAATCAAATATTATCCTTTGACTGCCCCACTTGTCATACCACTTACAATATACTTCTGCATAAAAATGAATATCAATGCCACCGGAATAATGGTCACTACTGCAAAAGCCGTCAGATAACTCCATTTCGTTCCATATTGTCCCATAAAGTTAAATATCCCAGCTGTAATCGGACGTTTTTCCTGATCTAAAATAAATGTCATTCCATATGCAAGATCCCCCCATGCATAAAGGAAGGAAAAAATCGCACAGACCATAACCCCCGGTTTTGCAATCGGAATTAATATCCTGATAAAAGCGGTAAATTTATTACATCCATCCAGATAAGCCGCTTCCTCCAAATCCTTCGGTATAGATGAAAAATAATTCTTCAATATCAAAACCGAGAAAGGGATTCCTATTGTTGCATCCGCCAGTACAGCCGCAACCCATGTATTATATACATGCATATTTTTAAACATAATAAACATGGGTGTCAGGAGTACTGATACCGGAAGCATCTGTGTGACCAAAAATGACAACAGCATGATTTTTCTTCCCTTGAAGTGATACTTCGCAATTCCATAAGAAGCCGGCACAGCCAGCAAAACTGCAATCACAGTAGCCCCGACCGATATCAGGAAACTGTTCGCAAAGGAACGGAACATATTAAAATCACCGGTTTCCACCTGTGCCGCATAAGATTTTGAATTAAGGACATGCGGATAGAAAGTCGGCGGATTCCGGAATATTTCCTGTTCTGTTTTCAGAGAAGTAATAAGCGCCCAATAAAGCGGAAACAGAAGAATACATAAGATCACTACCGAAACAACACTAAGCAGAATATTCTTTTTTCTTGTTAATCTCTTTTCCTCATCCATCATTCTTCCTCCCCGCTTGTTGTGACTTTAATATAGAAAATACCAACTACCAGCAGGATTGCTAGCAGGACATTGGCAACAGCAGATCCCTTACTGTACTTAAACATTTCAAACGACAGCTTATAAGAATAAGTCGATAACATATGAGTTGAATTAACCGGGCCTCCGCTTGTCATAACATATACCAGATCATATACTTTAAAAGTATAAATAAAGCCAAGAATCAGCACTGATTCAATCGTTGGCTTTAATAACGGGAGCGTGATGTTAAAGAACGTCTGCACCTTATTGGCACCATCAATAGATGCGCTCTCATACAGTTCTTTCGGAATTGTTGTGAGACCGGTTGAAATCAGTATCATGTTAAACGGAATTCCAATCCACACGTTCGCACAGATCAAAGCAAACATTGCCGTTCCCGGAGTGGTCAGCCATTCAATATTTTTATTAATCAAATCAAGGCTTCTCAAAATAAAATTGATAACGCCAATGTCAGTTGCAAACAAAAGTTTAAACATTAATGCCGTAACCGTAACCGGTATCATCCATGGCACAAGTAAGATTCCCCTGATCGGTTTGGCCAGCGTAAATCTCTGGTTAAAGAAAAGTGCAAGGAGAAACCCGATCATAAACTGAAAAATCAGACACAGGATCGTATATTTCAGTGTATTGGATAAAGAAGTCTTAAAAACACTGTCTTTAAAAAGCTCTAAGTAATTATCGAACATGATAAAATTCTTTGTTCCCCGGACAAGATTACCTGCACCTACATCCTGAAAACTCAGAATGATATTGCGTATGATTGGATAACCAACAAAAACCAACATATACAGAAAAGCCGGAAAAACAAACAGTATCCCTACATTTTCATACCGGAACATCTTCTTAATTTTCTTCATAAAAGCACCACCTTTAGAGTATAAAAATAGCCGCCACACAGAATATAATGTGTAACCCTCTGCGTGGCAGCTATCTCCCATTTTTATTTTACAATACCATCAATTGTTGCCTGTGCCTGCGCTGCCGCATCTTCCGGTGTTGCCGTTCCTGTGATCACCTGATTGAATGCCAGTGAAATCGCATCAGATACACTCGGCCATTCAGCCAGCGGGCCTCTTGGCATTGCGTAATTCAGTTCTTCAACAAATGGCTGATAAGGAGAATCTGCTTCAAACTGATTCTCTGCAATCGTCTTATCCGCAGAGATATACCCAAATTTTTCCATCATGAATTTAACCTTCTCTTCAGATGTCGCATAAGTCAGGAAATCTAAGGCACCTTCTACGTTTCCGCCATTGATCACTGCATAGTTCTCTCCTCCAAGTA
The DNA here is from genome assembly GCA_964403455.1 of uncultured Bacteroidaceae bacterium. Classification (GTDB taxonomy): domain Bacteria; phylum Bacteroidota; class Bacteroidia; order Bacteroidales; family Bacteroidaceae; genus Colenecus. The sequence continues at coordinate 6,401 of CAYOGG010000035.1, forward strand.
CAGAAGAATAGTCAGTATCCTTCGGAATCAGGGTTACTTTCCAGTTCAGATCAGGAGCCTCTGACTGCATAGTAGGAATCTGCCATGGCCCATTCTCCATCATTGCCACATTACCTGCAATAAACTGGTTCATAACATCACCCTGCGTCCAGTTAATACATTCTTTACTCATTACTCCTTCATTGATCAAACTCTGAATAAATGATAAAGCTCTGATACCATTTTCATTATTTATGTCATAAGAAGTAGCTCCTGTTGACCAAAGCCATGGAACAAAGTTGAATGTTCCTTCTTCATTCTGTACACTGCAAAGAGCAAGTCCTGTAACGCTGTCAGTTGTCAGTGCCTTTGCTGTAGCCATTAATTCATCCCATGTAGTTGGAACTTCACAGCCTGCCTCGCTCAGCATATCCTCATTATAATACAGAGCCAGACAATTTACCCCAAACGGCACGCCATATAATTTTCCATCTACTGTACAGGAGTTTACGGTTCCTTCATAATAATTTCCAACATCAAATTTTCCAGTTATATCTTCAAAAATTCCCATTTCCACATAAGATGCATGATCCGGTGAATCCAAAATGGCAATATCCGGCAGTTCGTCAGCTGATGCGCCAATGGATAACTGTTTCTTAAAATCTGCAAATGGCACATACTTAGCCGTAACTTCATAATTGCCCTGTGATGCATTATACTCCTGGATGACCTGATCCAATGCAACCTGATGACCTTCCGTCTCCCAATAATACCAGATTGTTACTGCCTCTGCATCACCAGAAGATTCTGTTTCCGGAGCAGGCTCCTCTTCACTTCCTTCATTAACCGATGCTTCTTCACCTACTGTTGTTCCCTCATCAACTGATGCCGCGGAATCTCCAGTATTTCCTGATGATCCACATCCTGCGACCAAACTTGCAGTCATTGCTAAAACTGCAAATAATGCGATTATTTTTTTCCTTTTCATTGCTTTCCTCCTTACTGAAACCCTTTTCCATAGTCAGTGTTCCTCTTGATGAATCCATCATACTGCTTTTTATTTCTTTCCAAAACGGTAAAAAAATGAAAAAGGATAAATAATCTAAGCTGACTGCATAGATCTGTTCAGCCAATTTATCGATTCGATTTTCTATACTCGGCAGGCGACATGCCAACACATTCTTTAAATACCCTGGCAAAATACTTCGCATCTGCATATCCCACTTTTTCCGATATTTCATATTGCCTGAGCTGTGTTCCTATCAACATCTCTTTTGCCTTTGCCAAGCGGTAATTGCGGATATAAGTACTAAAATTTTCCCCTAATTCTTTATGGAATTGCGTGCCGAGATACTCCTGTGTTAAATTTAACCTGTCTGCAATTTCATTTAATGTAATTCCATCCGCATAAAACTCATGAATCATACTCTGTGCCTTTTTTACAGCAAGACTCACTGCTCCTGTTTCCTTATCTGAGACATTCATGCAGCAGAGTACTCTTTCAAAAGTTTTTTCCAATTCACGTTCTGTCTTTGCATTCATAATAGAATCCAAAAGTTTTTTCTGGTCAATGCCTTTATAATCAATGCAGCCAACTTCTTTTGCAATATTTAAAACAGACCACTGAAAACGCACATAAGATTCTTTTATCTCTTTCGGAGAATAAACATGTCCGTTTAAAAAATAATTATGAAATCTCTGGAAAATTTCCCTGACTTTCTCATTTTCTCCCATGCAGATTGCAACCTTAATCTGATTTTCCAATTCCACTGGATAAATGCAGACTTCTGTCTGGACATCTGTTATCTGAGGATATGATATTAATATATCCGCGCCTAAAATAATATTCCAGTCCATATATGGAAGAAGTTTCTGATATCCTTCCCTGATCTCGCACGCTCCCGATACTTCCAGCATTCCATAACTGACTTTCTGCTTCCTCTCTCCCATGTTCTGAAATAAAATCTGATTCTGATACCAGCGTTCTATCTCCCGCCTGGACGAATAACCATAGACCAACGCAATAATTACTTTATCATACTCCATGTCTACCAGACAGTACTTTACTTCTTTCTTCTTTAATATCTGACACATTTCTTTCCGTTTTCTTTCCCGCTCAGCCTCAAAGCTCTCTCCCAGATAGACGAGCAGCTCTATCAACGGCATATCTTTCTCAATTCCATATTTTTTATCCAGAAAGCTCTCCATTTCTTCGTCCAATATAGAAGTTCCATATAAAATACCCGATACTATATTTTCCAGGCTTCCCATTGTGTCCGGTGTCCTTTTTTGTTCCTGCTCATATAGATTCTGTATTTTCCGAATCGTCCGGACAAATTCCTGAACAACCACAGGTTTAATGATATAATCGCTTACCCCCAGTTTCACAGCCTGCTGAGCGTAGGAAAATTCCGAATAAGCTGTCAAAACAATTATTTTAGGAAATATTCCTGATTCCTGCATTTTTGTGATCATTTCCAAGCCATCCATAACCGGCATCCTGATATCGGTAATAATCATATCCGGCTTATCTCTTTCTATACAAAGGAGCCCTTCCTGTCCGTTACCCGCAGTACCCGTAACTTCAATTTCGGGAAACATCTTTTTCATCAATTTGCAAAGCCCCGCTCTGATCAATATCTCATCTTCAATTACAACTGCCTTCATGGATGTTCTCACCTCCTGCTATTGGAATCCAAATCCTTACTGCCGTTCCCTTTCCCTGTTCACTCTCTATCACAACCTTTACATTTTGCCCGTAATACATATGCAGCCTTGTAATCGCATTTTCCATACCGATATGGTTTTTATCATCCGTTTTCTTAAATATTCCTTCATTCATCTCCTGTACTTTTTCAGGAGAAATTCCGCAGCCATTATCCGCTATCTCTATTTTTATAAAATCATCCTCTCTCTTCATACACATCTGTAAGTGGTGTGCCCTGTCTACTCCTTCAAACCCATGCAGAATTGCATTCTCAACAAATGGCTGTAAAAGCAGTTTATGTATTGATAAATTCATAAGTTCCGGTTCCACATCTATATAACATTCAAAAGTATTTTTCAATCTGATCTGCTGAAGAAAAATATACTGCTTTAACCAATCAATTTCATCCTTTATTTTTACAATCCCATTACTGTCAGAAATTCCATATCTCAATATCCGGGCAAATGTTGTAATCATATTACTGATCTCATACTCGTCCTTGTCAATGGCAATCCAATTGATCGTATCCAATGTATTATAAAGAAAATGCGGATTAATCTGCGCCTCCAACGCTGTAATTTCTGCATTTTTCTGCTTCTCGATCGACTTCTTTAATTTATCCATCATCGAATTGAATTCTTCTGCAATAATCTCTATCTCCGTAGGTCTTCTCTCATCGTACGCCACATGAACCGTTAAGTCACCTTTTCCTGCCTTTCTCATCATTTCCACTACTCTTTTTATAGAACCTGTCATTCGTGTCACTTGGCTGACCATAATGAGCAAGACCGCCAGAAGTGAAAGAAATATAATAAAACCCAGCATCTTTTGCTGGACATGAAGCCCCTGGACAAGCTCATCCTGATCTGTTGCATGGATAATTTCCCATCCCGTTTTTTCATCATGCACCGAATAAATGGACAATTCCCTGTCTGCAAAAAGTTCCGTCTCCCTTGCAATCTGCTGATAAACAATTGCTTTTTCTTCTTCACTTGCACATTTAGCAACAACGTTTTTTCCAACTTCGTTTGAATTTGAGCAGGATACCAGATACCCACTGCCATCCACAATAAAATTCAATCCATTTTCTGCAGGCGTTCCACAGACTTCTTCCAAAAGTTTTACATCAATACTTACGATAACAATCCCACATTTTTTCTGCACATCCCTATAATCAATGATACGATGTCCTATATGAAACAAATAGCAGGAATTACTTCCAAAAATCACTTTTTCTCCGGTAGAAAAAAGATGCGTTTTATTATCACTACTGATTTCTTCATATAGTTCCGCCTGGGATAAAACAATACTATCCAGCCACGATGTCTGTGTAGTTGATGCCGTCAACTGGTCATAAAATGCAAGTTCTCCGCTTTCAGTAATGATTGCAATTGATTTCACATAATCTTTTGTATAAAATAATCCCCTCAGCGTTTTTCTGAGCAGTTTCCTGTTATTAGCGACATCCTCACCACCATTGATTTTGTCAACCAATTCTACGATATAGTCATCCGTATAAACCTGAGACAGAATATCTTCATAGGAATCCATCCACACATCAAGGCTCACTTTTGTCTGCTCAAGATTTGCTTTTGTCATGCTCTCCACATTCTGCTGCACAAGTTTTGATGTATTGTAATAATAAATAATATTTACCAGCAAAATTGGGATTATAGAAGTAATCACAAATGCAGTTGCTAACTTAATTTTTATACTTTTTCTGTCAAGACTGATGATTTTCATGGTAAACCTCCCCTTATATTATAACAGTCAGGCTCCATAAGAAAATAATAAAAATATGAAAAGGATGAAAAAACTAAGATTGTTCTCTTATACAACAAGCAGAGCACTGTTTTACAGTGCTCTCCCATACAGTCAATGATTATGAAATCATAAAAATCTCTCAGCTTCTCTACCATAGATTTAAGTATCAGTTCCCTGCTCATTGCATTCACCAGAGATACCTCAATAGCTGACAGTTCAATATTTGCCGGTATCAGATCCACGCCTTCCTTATGATGAAGAATCACAACAAAACAATAAAAATGCGGCAATGATTTCTGTCATCATTACCGCACAATTTGAGCGTCCCCTATAGGAATCGAACCTACAATAGAGCCTTAGGAGTTCAAGTCCATACAGAAAACATATATTATTATATGTAAATCTAAGTCAAGGAAAGTCTTGATTTTTCTAACCTTCCTGTTAATACGTG
>CAYOGG010000036.1:0-11283 GCA_964403455.1 uncultured Bacteroidaceae bacterium
TATTCTCTCCGACATTTGATGTTATCGGACCGATTACTGCCAATTACGGATATGCCTATTATGGTGCCAATGTAGGAGGCGTAGCAGGCGATGATTCAAAAAATGCCAGCAAACTTATTAGCGAAGTATGTAGTAAAGCCAGATCGTTAGTTAACTTCGCTGACTACGATGCCAATTCGGACGGAATAGTTGATTTTGTATATGTAATATATGCCGGACAGGGAGAGAACTTCACAGGTTCGGATCCCAACACTATTTGGCCTCATCAATGGGAGATCTCATTACAGGTAGGTACAAAGGTTGTTAGGAGCTATGCGTGCTCTGCAGAGTTGTTTTATAATTCCAACGACATATTGGATGGAATAGGCACAATATGCCATGAATTCTCCCATATTATCGGTTTACCCGATTTCTATAGTGTCACCGGTAATGAAGATGTTTTTGCAATGAATAGCTGGAGTATCATGGACTACGGCAGTTATGACAATGACGGCTTTGCTCCTACCGGATACACCGCTTTTGAAAGATACTCGCTTGGATGGATGGATTTGACGGACATTTCAGACCCCGGTTCATATTCCCTCCCGGATGTTGGAGAATCAGGAGTGGCATTTCGCCTTAGGTCAGCCAGTGATAATCAGTTTATAATACTTGAGAACCACCAGAATAAGGGATGGTATAGGTTTCAAAACGGCTCAGGTCTTATGGCAACGGCTGTATACTATGATAAGAATCTTTGGTATCGAAATATGATTAATGAATATCCTGACGCAAAGAGATATTATATATTACCTGCGGACAACAAATATTCGAATGAAACAATGCAGGGAGATCTGTATCCGTATTTTAACAACGACAGCCTTACATTATATAGTAAACCTGCATCAGCAATAAATAGTGGAAATCCTATAACAATTCCTATTTGCAATATTATGAATAACGGTACTGACGTCACATTTAATATTCCTCAAAACACACTCACTTCTATCAAAAATGCGGAAATAAGGAAGTCTTCGATATCTTGTATTGAGGGAGTGGTAACAGTCAAAGCTACAAGAGGTACTCGAGTTATTATATATTCTGTAACAGGTTCTATAGTATCCGATTATATAACAACTGCAGACGAAGAACCATTTGTTCTACCATCTGCAGGTATATATATTATAAAATGTGGAAACAATATCTTCAAGGCAGTAAAGTAATACTGCTCTACTTCTGACGAACAAAGATATTTATCGGAGTGCCGGAGAAATCCCATTTCTCACGTATCTTATTTTCCAAGAAACGTTTATACGGATCTTTAACGTACTGAGGCAGATTTGCAAAAAACACGAAAGTCGGAACAGAAGGTCCTTGTATTTGCGTGCAATACTTTATCTTAATATACTTACCTTTAATCGAAGGTGGGGGATAAGACTCGATAAGTGGCAACATTTCTGCATTCAGTTTTCCGGTAGAAACTCGAAATATTTTGTGCTGATACGTTTCTTTTGCTGCCTCCAACACCTTAAGAATTCGTTGTTTATTTATTGCAGACGTAAACAATATCGGAAAATCCGAGAGAGGTGCCATACGTGAACGTATTGCATCAACATAAGATTTCATAACCTTATCACATCTGTCTTCTATAAGATCCCACTTATTCACAACCACTACCAGCCCTTTTTGGTTTCGCTGAATCAGAGATATGATATTCAAGTCTTGACTCTCTATTCCACGGGTTGCATCAAGCATCAAGATGCAGACATCCGAATTCTCGATAGCACGAATGGAACGCATCACAGAATAGAATTCCAGATCTTCCTCAACTTTGCTTTTCTTTCTGATACCTGCGGTATCGACTAAATAAAAATCGAATCCGAATTTATCATAACGTGTATAGATCGAGTCGCGAGTTGTACCTGCTATCTCAGTAACAATATTTCTGTCTTCACCGATTAAAGCATTCACAATAGAACTTTTTCCGGCATTCGGGCGACCAACAACGGCAAAACGGGGAATCTCATCATTGGACTCCTCAACAGCATCATTCTTGAATTTTGCTACAACAGCATCCAATAAATCGCCCGTTCCACTACCATTGGCTGCGGATATTGTTATAGGATCACCAAGTCCCAATTTATAAAACTCGGCGGCACCATATTGCAGATCAAAGGTATCCATTTTATTGGCAACAAGAATTACAGGAGTCTTGGAACGACGCAGTATATTTGCTACTTCATCATCCAAATCCGTAAGACCATTCTTAATGTCAACTAAAAACAAAATGACATCAGATTCCTCAATAGCGATTTTTACCTGTTTTCTTATCTCCTCCTCAAATACGTCATCAGAGTTTACTACCCATCCACCCGTATCTACGACAGAGAAAATTCGATTTCCCCATTCGCACTTACCGTACTGGCGGTCACGGGTAGTACCGGCCTCATCGTCTACAATAGCCTGTCTGGTTTGTGTAAGGCGATTGAAAAGTGTGGATTTTCCTACATTAGGACGTCCCACTATTGCTACCAAGTTGCTCATATTTTAAGAAAAAACGGCAAAGACTCAGAACTGTTCAATGCCAATAATACTAATTTTTTATTCCGGATTGTATCCGAAGTTCTTCAACTCACGTGAAGAGCTACGCCAATCCTTATCAACCTTAACCATAATCTCCATGAAGATTTTCTTTCCAAAGAATTTTTCAAGATCCTTCCTCGCTTCTACGGATACACGTTTAAGAGCACTACCCTCGCGACCAATCAGAATTCCCTTCTGAGATTCACGTTCCACATATATCAGACAGTTTATTAAGATACGGCTACGGTTCTCATGGAACTGTTCTACAACAACCTCGGTCGAATATGGTACCTCCTTATCATAAAAGAGTAGAATCTTCTCTCTGATAATCTCCGAGACAAAGAATCGGGCCGGTTTATCAGTCAGTTGATCTTTGTCAAAGTATGGAGGTGAATCAGGAAGCAGTTCTTTTACTCTTCTTAGAACCGCTTCAATATTAAACTTTACTGTTGCAGAAATCGGTATTATCTCAGCTTTCGGCAATCTCTCATGCCACAAGTTAACCAATTCAATCAACGAATCCTGATTTGTCAAATCAATCTTATTGATTACGAGTAGAATAGGAATATTCAGTTTAATTACTTTATCAAGAAACTCCTGATTCTTGTCGAATTTCTCTACAACATCTGTCATATAGATAAGCAAATCGGCATCTACTAACGCAGACTCAGAGAAAGCAAGCATTGATTCCTGAAGTTTATAATTCGGCCTTAGAACCCCCGGAGTATCTGAGAACACTATCTGGTATTCGTCCGAATTTACAATACCCATTATTCTGTGACGTGTGGTTTGTGCCTTGAAAGTAGCAATAGAGATTTTCTCCCCAACCAGCAGGTTCATCAGAGTTGACTTACCTACGTTAGGATTACCTACTATATTTACAAAACCGGCCTTATGCATAATAATAAGATATTGAAAGAGTCAAAAAAAACGCATCGCCATGATGCGTTTTTAAATTTGTTATTCAGCAGCAGCAGTTTCTTTTACAACTGCTAATTTCCCTCTGTAATAACCGCATTCACCGCATACTGTGTGATAAACGTGCCATGCTCCGCAATTCGGGCAAAGAGCCAAAGTAGGTACTACTGCCTTATCATGCGTCCTTCTTTTCGCAGTTCTTGTTTTAGACTGCCTTCTTTTAGGATGTGCCATTTTGTTTAATTATTAATCGTTATTTGTTTCAATTATATTTTTCAGTTCATCCCATCTCGAATCTGTCCTTCCGGATTCTTCGGGAACTTCCGATTCGCCTTCTTCTGTAGAAAGATGTTCATCCAATTTCTCCATCATATCCTTATTGCACTTACCCGGTGCATGAACATGCTTCAACGGAATAGCTAATGTAATAAACTCGTATATGTACCACGCAACATTAACAGTACCATCATCCTCAGGTACTATTATCGTATCACCGTCATCTGCAAAATCGGCTCCGAGTTTGACCTTCAGAGCTCCTGTTGTCTCAATATTAAGCGACATATCATCCAAGCAACGGTCACAAGTAACAATTACTGTGCCGTTTAAGTTGAATGAAAGATGATATATACCTGATTTCTTTTCAACCTTCAAATCAACTGACACCTTTCCTTTCTGAACATCTTCCCCTTCGACTAAAGAGAAAAAGTCCTGATCAACAGTCCAATTATATGAAGACCAATCATTTTCAAGGCCCTTCAAATCAACTTTATATGCACCTAACCTTCCCATTAAACTATTTTTCGGGCCACAAAGATACTAATTTTATTTCTTTCATGATATTTTTTTGGCAAATATTCTTGGATATCATTCCGAGTTATTTAAAACGTGCTGAATAAGGTATTGAATAAGGTATTTACAAAGGTTCCTCGGGAAGTTGTTAAAAACACTTACAGATCAACTAACATAAAACCATTAAACAATAAATTCAAGAATAATTTTTTATTTGTTTAGTTCAATTCTAAAAGTAGTTCCCTTGCCCAGTTCCGATTGCTTAACAAATATCTTTCCCTTGTGATATTCTTCAACAATTCGCTTGGCAAGAGACAATCCAAGCCCCCATCCTCTTTTCTTTGTAGTATATCCCGGTTCAAATATGGATTTATATGAGTTTTTTGCAATTCCCTTACCTGAATCGGCAATTTCAATAATAACCAATTTTTCAGAATCCGATAAATTAACGGATATAACTCCCTGGGCATCCATGGCATCCACCGCATTCTTACATAGATTTTCAATAACCCATTCAAACAATGACGCATTTATCTTTGCATTCAAAACTCTATCCGGAAAATATCTTTCAAATCTGACACTGTTTGATGTTCTATGTTCCATATATGTAATAACCCTATTAAGGACGACTGCAATATCTTCGTTCTCAGGCTCAGGCATAGAACCGATTTTAGAAAATCTCTCAGCAATCATCTCTAACCTATTCACATCCTTCTCCATTTCCATGATTAAATCATCATGGTATTTATCTTTTAAAAGCTCAATCCAGGCCATAAGAGAAGAAATCGGAGTTCCCAACTGATGTGCAGTCTCTTTTGACAAACCTACCCAAACTCTGTTCTGTTCTGTCTTTTTAAATCCCAACAAAGCGAGTATGGCAATCATTACAAAAATCACTACTACTCCAAGTTGGATATATGGATAAATAGTCAATCTATTCAACAACAAAGACTCATCATAACATACCTCCATATATTTATCATTGGAATTATTACCGTAATAAAGTTTAATATTGTTACCGTCCTCACGCATTTGAGCCGCACGTTGTTTAAGATATCCCAACGTATCCTCTTTATGTATATCTATATTCAAAAAATTCTTTATATCTCCGGCCTCATCAGTGACTATAACAGGAATTGTATTATTTCCGGAAATAACAGTAAGTACTAAACTGAGATCAGTATCCTCATCTGCCTCATTTAAGGTTCTATAAGCTTCGGCAAAGACCTCCATTTTGCTCTTCTCTTCTCGGGACAGATCCTTAACTAAAGAGTGAGATATTAGAAGTGATAATAGAGCTATAAATATGGCTACTATTATCAAAACCGTTCTATAAACCTTGAAATCTTTAATCTTCTTCATTCATCAATAAATAATGGATTCCGCCATCAAAGTCATATCTTATAAACGACAGTCTGTCGATAATATTCTGTCTAATCCGAATAATTTCGAAGCGGACCGAGAAGTTATATCAGCTATAATATCTTCAGAACAACCATATATACCAGAAAGTTTCTTTACCACCTCAACAATAAACGATGGTTCATTTCTTTTGCCCCTATATGGTACCGGGGGAAGAAAAGGAGAGTCTGTCTCTAAAACTATCCTTTCTAACGGAATAAGTTTAAGTGAATCCGTAAGTGAGGATTTCTTGTAAGTCAGTGTACCGCCTATCCCAAATAGAAAGCCTCTATATTCCAATAACCGTTTTGTCTCTTCTTCAGAACCTGAAAAACAATGAAAGATTCCACGAAGATTGGTGTTTCTATATTTATCCATAACACCGCACAACTCGAGAAAAGCAGACCTTGAATGAATAATCAAAGGTAAATCATAATATAAGGCCCATTTTATCTGAGTCTCAAAAGCATCTATCTGATCGGATAATCTTGTACTGTCCCAATACAAATCCAAACCGGTTTCACCTATACCGGTAAAGCAATGAGCACCGGACTGAGAAAAATCATCGTCAAGTTTCCTTTTTATAATCTCCAACTGCAGATGATAATTGTCAGACAAGTCCGTCGGATGAAGTCCAATCATAGGAAAGCAAAATCCCGGATACATATCACAGATCTCAAGCATGGGATCAATAGTATCGGGATTTATATTTGGAAGAAACAAATTACTTATACCGGCTCTTTTTGCCCGCTCTACAACATCTTTCAAGTCCTGTTGAAAGTCCTCCACAAATATATGACAATGAGTATCAATCAGATTTCTCACCTTTTCTGTAGTAATAAATCAGTCCGTATTCCTTGCATTTATCAATCTTTGACTCACCGTGTAAGTCATCAAAATAACTTTCTATTGAATTCCAGACCTCCAGTATAACTTCATCAATCTGAGGCCTTAAAAGAGAAACGACGGTCAGACTCTCTTCCGTACTTTGCCTAAGCATACACTGTTTTTGGTACTGTTCTTTAAAGAGATCATAATGAACAATTACTTTAGCAATTGTCGGATTATAAATTGGGATACCCCTATTGTCGATTCTGAGTTTTTCTCCTTTAATTACATTCTCGGACCAACGAAGTACCGAAATATCACTCGAAAGATCAGGCATATCAGAACTATCTTCCGATAATGAATAATATAACAATTCTGAAGGTCTTATCTCTCCACGTTTTACACACATTCCCAATACAATTAGAAAATGTGATGTAAACATCTTAGCATTCTTCAATTTGTTTTGATAAGCATCGGATTTTGAGAAATCTATCTGTATCTGCAAATTATTAAGATATCTTTCCGAGGCTTCTCTGAATTGTAGTAGTTTCTTTTCTGCCTTTGCCAATAGATCGGGAGAGATAACAGGTGCGTAACAATAACTGTCTCTCATCTTTCGAATTGTAGTTTCCAAAGACCTTATTCTGGCTTTGTCTGTATTCGGTAATCTTCTGTAAGGCATATCACTTATTATTAAACGACTCTATTCATAAGACTATGGGCAAATACTTTAAGTTCCTGTTTACGTTCAGGATCCACACTTACCATATTCAACTCATTTATTGCCTCCTCAAATAATAATTCAATTCTACTTTCCGTCAGCCCTTTAACATTAACGGAATCGAAAACCGAACGGACTCCGATAATCTTAGCTTCTTCATCTCCACCTTTATATTCACCCCACCTATCAAGTTCCTTCAGGCCCTCAAAATCAGCTAATTGACGAGCAATGATATAAAGATACGTTTTTTTATTACATACAATATCTCCACCTATCTTTTTTCCGAATAATTTAGAATCTCCATATACATCCAATAAATCATCCTGAAGTTGAAAAGCCAATCCTATTTTTTCTCCGAATCGATACAAATGATCTGCATCTTCGTCATTGGCTCCGCCTAAAACACCTCCAATCTTCAAACATGCCGCCAATAGAACGGAAGTCTTAAGTCTGATCATTTCCAAGTAATCCGATATAGAAACATCTGTTCGAGATTCAAAATCCATATCGTACTGCTGACCATCTGTAATTCCTAAGAAAGTATCATTCGCAATATCCAATATCCTTTTCAGATATTCAGGTTTTGTACGTGACAAATAACTATACGCCAACACTAACATTCCGTCTCCGGACAATATTGCAGTATTCTCATTCCACTTTTTATGAACCGTAGGACATCCTCTCCTCATATCGGCCTTATCCATAACATCATCATGTAGAAGTGTGAAATTATGGAATATCTCCATTGCCGTGGCAACATCAAAAGTCGTTTCGATGTCATCCGCATACAAATTATACGACATAATAAGTAGTGTGGGTCTTATACGCTTTCCACCAAGAGACATAACATATCTTATGGGAGCATAAAGATTTTCAGGAGAATGAGAATAGCTCAATCCTTGAAGGTATGCCTCAAAGAGAGGCTGTATTTCGGAAGGATATTTAGTTTTCATATCTGTATAAAACATAAAAGGGGCTGTTTAATGCCCCTTTTATTATTATTACCAATAATCAATTCAATCTAAAGTTTACGGGAACGGTGAATCTCACACGTACAGCTTTTCCACGTTGTTCACCCGGAGTCCATTTCGGCATTGTTGAGATAACTCGAAGAGCCTCTTTGTCAAGATATGGATTAACGCTCCTAATCACTTCTGGATCTACTATTGAGCCATCCTTATTAACAATGAACTGAATATAAACTTTTCCCTGAATGTTGTTCTCCCTACAAATAGAAGGATACTTTATATTCTTTTTAAGGTATGCGTAAAGAGCCGCGTCACCTCCCTGGAACTCAGGCATTTTTTCTACAACCTGGAAAGGAGCCTCTTCTTGAGGTACTTCTTCAACCTGCACATCCACAATGTCTGTAATATCTATAAACTCTGCATGATCTTCTTCAGACTTGATATTAGATTCCTCAACATCGGCATCATCTTCTACAACTTGAATAACTTCGGACACCGAGACAGCATTAACCTGCGGAGGAACAGTCTTTTTTTCAGGTAAAGTGATAGGTATCATCTCTTCTTCAAGAGATATCTCAGCAGCAACAATACCGCTTGTATCTATCTCTTTATCTCTTTGTGTCCACTCCAATGCCACAAAAAAAAGGGCTAGGACCATCACAAATCCTATCAGTAGCGACGTCGTCTTTCCTTTTTCAAGATCCGCTTGTTCTGACTTCTTAATTTCCATAATTTTATTTTGACTTTTCTAGTTATCTTAGGTCGGCTGGCAAAAGTAACACTTTTTTGTTTGTTAGCATTCGAAAAACTCAATTTTCTGTTTTTTTTATAAATGAATAATTGTCTTAATATTACTAACAAAGAAAAACATTATCACAAATCCGTTGTTAACAAGGAAACTATGTATCTTTGCAAGCATACGGAATGAATATACCAATATCATTTCGAGACAAAAAATAATGAGAAACAAGCTACTAATTATCATTATATTAATGAATGTTTTTGATTCAGTACATATTTCCGGACAGAATCAAACTACGGCCTTTGCATTTTTGGAATTGCCTGTATCCGCTCATGCCGCTTCTATAGGAGGTAATGGAGTATCAATTCCGGATGCAGAACCTGCTCTTTTGGCATCCAATCCGGCTCTTCTTTCAAATGTAAACCGCAAATACATAGGACTTGATTATATGAGCTGGCTCTCTTCTACTAAAATTGCGGGAGCATTATATTTGCATCCAATAGATGAATATTCATCTTATGCTGTAACTGCCAGATATTTTGATTACGGAACCATGAAAGAGACTACTTCCGATAATACGGAAACAGGAACCTTTTCCGCAAAGGACATTGTAATAGGCGGAACATACAGCTATAGATTGAGTGAATTTTGGAAAGGAGGCGTTACTGGTAACTTCATTTATTCTCATTACAGTTTTCTATCTTCCGTTGCTATCGGTATAGATATGGGATTGAATTATTACAACCCTGAAACAAACTTCTCTCTTGGAATCGCAGCAACAAACTTAGGTGGACAGATTAAGGCTTTTGAAAATACTTTCGAACACCTTCCTTTCGATTTGTCTGTCGGAGTTTCATGGAAATTGACTCATGCTCCGTTAAGAATAACGGCAGCTATGAATAGACTCAACCATTGGGATTCGGAATATTTTTCAACTGCTGAAGATGCCGATTTAAATTTCGGTACCATTTTTGCACGTCATATTTCATTCGGTACGGATATTCTTTTATCTGATCAACTATATATATCTGTGGGATGTAATCTGAATAACAGAGCAATGTTCTCGGATAAAGGGAATAAAGGACTTGAAGGATTATCCATAGGAACCGGCCTTCAACTCAAAAAAGTGATATTCGGTTTGTCCTACGGTAAATATCAGGTATCTACGTCTTCCATATTGTTTAATTTTGCATACAACATCTGATTATTATATGAATAAGATAATCGTAGCCATTGACGGTCACTCTTCTTGCGGGAAAAGCACAATGGCAAAAAAACTCGCTGCGGATACCGGATATACTTATGTTGACACCGGAGCTATGTATCGTGCAGTGACACTTTATTGCATACGTAAAGGCTACTTCTCAGTCAACGGGATAAATACTAATGCTCTAATGGCTGACATAGGCAATCTCGTCATATCTTTCGGAAAAGAGAGTAACGGGAAACAATATACAATGCTAAACGGTGAAAATGTCGAACGTGAAATTCGCGGCATGGAAGTCTCGGAAAAAGTGAGTTACATTTCCACCATTGGATTCGTACGTGAGGCGATGGTCTCTGCCCAACGTAAATTCGGTACTAAAAGAGGTATTGTCATGGATGGTCGTGATATCGGCACTATAGTCTATCCTGACGCTGAATTAAAAATATTTGTAACTGCGTCTGCAGAGATTCGTGCCAAACGCCGTTTCGACGAGATGGTGGAAAAGGGTGATAGTCCAATATTTGAAGAGATACTGAAAAATGTTCAACAACGAGATTACATCGATTCTCACCGCGAGATTTCACCTCTAAAAAAGGCCGATGACGCTTTACTTCTTGATAATAGCTATATGACTATTGAACAACAGAACAAATGGTTGATGGATGCTTTTATTAAGGTAACAGAACAAAAGAATGAATGTAGAGATTGATAACGATTCCGGATTCTGCTTCGGAGTACTTGCCGCAATCGGCAAGGCCGAAGAAGAGCTGAAGAGAAACGGGCCTCTTTATTGTTTGGGCGATATTGTTCATAACGGTATAGAGTGTCAGCGTCTTTCTGATATGGGTCTGCGTACTGTCAATCATGATCAATTTGAGAATCTGACAAATGCTAAGGTATTACTTAGGGCTCACGGAGAGCCTCCTTCAACATATCAAAGCGCAAAAAGAAACAACATCGTTCTAATTGATGCCACATGTCCTGTAGTCTTGAAACTACAAAAACATATTCATGAGCAATATATGCAAATGGATCCAAATAAGCAACAGATAATTATTTTCGGTCAAAAAGGACATGCCGAGGTTCTTGGATTAGTGGGACAAACTGAAGGAAAAGCAATGGTTTTGGAATCAATTGATGATATTGA
>CAYOGG010000037.1:0-10939 GCA_964403455.1 uncultured Bacteroidaceae bacterium
TAACTCCGTTAGGTAACAATGTTCCCGATTTTTGGAATAATGTCGTTCACGGCGTAAGCGGTGCAGGCCCTATTACCAATTTCGATACCAACACCATAATAACCAAGACAAAATTTGCGTGTGAAGTCAAAGATTTTGATATTGCACAATACATAGACAGAAAGGAGTCGAGAAAATTGGACAGATATGCCCATTTTTCCATAGCTTCTGCTATTCAGGCCATTAACGATGCAGCTATCGATATATCCAAAGAGAATCCGGATAAGATAGGTGTCGTTCTTGGTGTCGGTTTGGGAGGTATCGACTCTTTCGAAGAGGGAATCGATACTATTTTTGTTCAAAAGAAGGAAGGTCAGGAATTAAAAGTAACACCATTCTTCATTCCGCGAATCATCGGAAATATGGCTGCGGGATATATTTCCATAATGTACGGTTTTCTCGGTCCAAATTATATCACATCTTCTGCATGTGCTTCCGGCACAAATGCCTTGATTGATGCGGTAAATCTTATCAGATTGGGAAAAGCCGATATTATAATAAGCGGAGGAGCAGAAGCTGCCGTTACCGATTGCGGAATATGCGGGTTCAACGTAATGCATGCCCTTTCTTCAAGAAACGAATCACCGGAAACAGCCTCTCGGCCACTCAGCGCAAGCAGAGATGGATTTGTATTGGGTGAAGGTGGCGGATGCGTTGTACTTGAAGAATTGGAACATGCCAAAGCACGTGGAGCCAAGATCTACGCAGAAGTTGCAGGATGGGGTTTGTCTGCAGATGCTTTCCATATGACAGCTCCCGAACCGGAAGGTAAGGGTGCAGCAAAGGTCATGCAGAACGCATTGGAAGATGCCGGAATGAAACCCGAACAGATTGACTATATCAATATGCACGGGACATCTACTCCTCTCGGTGATGTAGTTGAGTGCAAAGCCATACAAAATGTATTCGGAGAGCATGCTTACAAGATGAATATCAGTGCCACAAAATCAATGACCGGTCATCTTTTAGGAGGTGCAGGAGCTATTGAGGCTATAATAAGCATACTTTCGGTACAAAATGACATAGTACCTCCTACTATCAATCACGAAGAAGGTGATAATGACGAGCAGATTGATTATCGTATGAATTTCACCTTTAACAAGGCTCAGAAAAGGATTGTCAATACTGCACTTTCCAATACTTTCGGCTTCGGTGGACATAATGCCTGCATAATCTTCAAGAAATATTTCGACTGATTGAGAAGATATAATATAATGAGATTACTCCTAATGACGGCAATGTCAATCTCGATCATTGCCGTCGTTTTGGGTTGTGCTGCTGTAGGAACTCCTGACGGTGGCCCCTTTGATGAGACACCGCCAAAATTCGTTGGCAGCACTCCTTCTCGGGGAGCACGTAATTTCAATAATAAAAAGTTAACTCTTCA
The DNA here is from genome assembly GCA_964403455.1 of uncultured Bacteroidaceae bacterium. Classification (GTDB taxonomy): domain Bacteria; phylum Bacteroidota; class Bacteroidia; order Bacteroidales; family Bacteroidaceae; genus Colenecus. The sequence goes on from CAYOGG010000037.1 coordinate 1,427, forward strand.
TTTCGACGAATACATAAAAATACAGAATGCCAGCGAGAAAGTTGTCGTCTCACCTCCACAATTGGAGCAACCTGAGATAAAAGTTAACGGAATGAAGATTCAAGTCACTTTGTTTGACTCTCTTCGTACCAATACCACATACTCCATTGATTTTGCAGATGGTATAGTAGATAATAATGAAAGCAACCCTTTAGGTGACTTCTGTTTTAGCTTCTCGACAGGTGCAGATCTTGACACAATGGAATTCTCAGGTTATGTACTTAATGCCTCCGATTTGGAACCCATAAAAGGTATATTGGTAGGAATACACAGTGACTTATCGGATTCGGCTTTCACCACTAAACCATTTGAGAAAGTATCACATACAGACAGTCGCGGGCACTTCACTATTAGAGGTCTTGCGCCGGGTAAGTATCGAGTTTATGCTTTGCAGGATATGGATCAAAATTTCATGTATTCACAGAGAAGTGAAAAAATTGCATGGACAGATTCCATAATAATTCCATCATCCGAGTTATGGTACAGAGATGATACAATCAGAAATACAAAAGGACTGATTGATTCGATAGAACTTGTTCCGTATACCAAATATTTACCTGATGACATCGTTCTGAGAGCTTTTCTTGCCAAACCGAATATTCAGTATTTAGTTAAGCGCGAAAGAACAAATCACGAAACATTCGGATTGAATTTTGCGTTACCTTTAGACTCAATGCCGAAAATAAAAGGATTGAACTTTGACGAAAAGGATGCCTTTATATGTCAGCATAATGCAGGATTCGACACATTACAATTCTGGATGAAAGACTCCAATATCTACTACATGGATACATTACGTTTCAGCCTGACATACCTCGCTACAGACTCAAACGGAGTCTTGAATGAAACAATCGATACTCTTAATCTTATCACAAAAAAGACTCATCAGCGTATTCTTCAGGAAGAAGCACGAAAAGCTGCAGAAGATGCAAAAGATAAAGAAAAAGAACGTAAACGTCTTGAAAGAGAAAAAGACACATTGGGATTGAAAAAACTCGATATTCCAAAAACCAAGTTCTTGCAGATGAATCTAGATGCGAATCAATCAATGGACTTGAACTCCATTGTAAAATTGTCATTTAAAGAACCTGTATCTTTCGACCCTGATTCCGCTATTCACGTACAAAAGAAGAAAGATACATTATGGGTTGATGTTCCTTTTGAGGTCGAACAAGACTCTTTGAATATTCTGGAATACTCCATATTTGCTGAATGGAGACCGGAAGAAAACTACTCGATTACTATTGATTCCGCATCAGTCTTCGGGCTATACGGACTTCATAATGATAAGGAGAGAAAAGATATAAAGTTCAAGCCTATTGAACAGTACAGCATTTTCACTGTCAATGTAAAGAATCCCAATCCTAACTATTTAGTGGAGTTATTGAACCAGAGAGGCACTCCTATTAGAAGCGGTTATATAGAAGAAGGAAGAATTGATTTTTTCTTCCTTTACCCCGGGAAATATTATGTTAGGCTGATAAATGACCGCAACAAAAACGGCAAATGGGATACCGGAGAGTTTTCTGACAAGACATTTCCGGAAGAGGTATTCTATATCAATAAAGAGTTTGAACTGAAACAAAACTGGGAGCACGAGACTGAACCTTGGAATGTTACTGAAACACCTCTTTTTGAACAGAAGCCACAAGCCATCACTACACAAAAAGAAGAAACCAAGAAACAGCAAAAATCAAAAAATGCTGAAAGAGAGCAGAAGATATCTTCACAAAAGAAAAAGAGCAAAGACTAATTAATGGAGCTATTTTCCAAGAATTGATCTCCAGACCCTCATGAGATTTGCGCCCCAAACTTGACTTATCTGGATATCGTTTAATCCTTCCGACATTAATCTACGCGTTATGTTTATAAAGCCGGAAGCATCTTCAAGTCCAATCAATCCTCCGCCACCGTCAAAATCCGATCCGATACCGACATGATCAATGCCCGCCACATCTATCATATGCATAATATGAGCTATAGCATCTTTGATTGTTGCCTCGGAATCCTTTTTGATAAAACCTTCATAGAGACAGACTTGAGCCACTCCACCTTTGGCAGAAATGGCCTTAAGCTGATCATCAGTCAGATTACGGGGGTGATTGCATAAAGCCCGAGAAGAAGAATGAGAACAGATAATAGGTTTACTGCTTATCCGAATAGCATCATAAAAACTCTTCTCCGAACCATGTGAAAGATCAACCATCATACCCACCCTATTCATTTCCTCAATCACCTGACGACCGAAATCCGATATGCCATTATTGGAAGCACTACCCTTAGCCGAGTCACAAATATCATTATCCCCGTTATGACAAAGAGTCATATATGCTACACCGCGACGGCGAAATCTCTCAACATTATTCAAGTCCGAACCTATCGCATATCCATTTTCTATTCCCAATACTACCGACTTAATATTATTGAATTTATTTACCGATATCTCTTCAGGAGTATTTACCACTTTCACATGCGGGCTACATTCGGCAATCCTATCTTCAATTAGAGTAAGCAGCCTATCTGCTTTTTCAGTAGCAGCTATTAAGGACTCTGCATCTCTTTCATATTGATGCAGGTATGCCACCATAAAGCTGACATCAAGACGACCCTCAGTCATCTTGTGAAGATCTACCAAAGGATTATATTTAAAGGTTTTGGCGCCATCCGGTGAGACCTCACCTACATAGTCATATTCGACATCAATTTGAGGGTCGCGCTGATAGAAATGCGCACCTTTATCAAAAAACATAGGAGTATCACAATGGCTGTCAATAACGATCATACGTTCATGCAGACTTTTCGCTTTCATAAACGAAACAGACTCACCAATCAACCAATCAAATACCGGCATCATTGTCCTATTACCATCCAATATCATACACTCAGGGTGCCATTGCACACCTAATATCGATTTATAACGGGTTGATTCCATTGCTTCAATAATCCCGTCAGGAGCAACAGCCGTAACGACAAAACCATCGGGAACCGCTTTCACAGCCTGATGATGAAAAGAATTAACCTGTAAGTTATCTGTCTTATATAACTTATATAATAAAGAACCCGGCTTCAATTCTACGATGTGAGAAGTAACCCCTCTTGGTGCAGACTGATTATGCTCAATACATTTCCGATTATGTTGCGATACGATATCTTGATAGAGTTTTCCACCCAAAGCAGCAGATAGAATCTGTATCCCGCGGCAAATTCCCAATATTGGAATATTTCTATCAACGGCAAGTCTTACCAACATCAACTCCGGCTCATCACGATGCTCATTGACTTCTACACAATCCAATGGATCTTCGCCCAAATATTCGGGATCTATATCCGCCCCACCTGAGAGAACTATTCCGTCTAATCTATCAATAATAGAGGCTAATGATTGCTCATTCTTATAAGGAGGAATTATTACCGGGGTACCTCCGGCTTCCAATACAGACATGAAATAGCCCGCTGCAAGGGTACAATCGTTATTCCTGAAGTTACCACTGATGCCAATCAACGGAATTCCGTCTCCAACAATATCCTTGCTGAAATACAGACCTTGCAATTTGTCCTTAAACAAATCGGCTTTATTATTTACCATAATACAATTATTCGGAGATAGGTATCTCCTTTTTGATACTCTCGTCAAGAGAGATAAGGGTCTCTGTCGCTGAAACACCTTTTATTTCTTGAATACGTCCGTTTATTAATTCCATCAAATTGGAATTATCTTTTGCATAAAGCTTTATCAACATGGTGTATCTACCAGTAGTGAAATGACATTCAATAACCTCCTGAATCTGATCCAGCTCTTTTACAACATCTCTATACATTGAACCTTTTTCAAGTGTAAGACCTACGTATGTACAAGTACTATAACCGATACTATTAGGATTTACATGATATCCCGAGCCTGTAATCACTCCATCATCAAACAAACGCTGGACACGCTGATGTATAGCGGCACGTGATACACCACACTTCTGGGCTACATCACGAAACGGAATTCTGGCATTTTGTGATATTATACTTAATATTCTTTTATCTAAACTGTCCATTTTTTCAGGAGCTGCAGAGACTTTTTTAACGTTCATATTATGATAATTCAATGAATTGACTTCAAATGTAGCTCTTTTTTGAAATTGAAGCGCACATTTCCGGCAATTTGTTACATATGATAGTTTTGATCTAAAAAAAGATGCCTCGAACTTATCAAGCCCGAGGCATCTTCAGATTTTGTATTATTTACTTTTCAATTGAAAGCAATTCAACTTCAAAAATAAGAGCTGAATAAGGTTTGATAACAGATTGGGTATTTTCCTGATCACCATAACCCAATTGATAAGGGATATAAAGTTCCCACTTCGAACCTACACTCATCAGCTGAAGAGCCTCTGTCCAACCCTTAATAACACCATTGAGACGAAGTTCAACAGGTTCAGTGCTCTTATCAAATAAAGTACCGTCTACCATAGTACCTTTATAGTTTACCTTAACTTTATCGGCTGAAGTAGGCATGGCACCTTTACCGGCTGTGATAACCTTATAAAGAAGGCCGCTACCTGTTGCTACTACACCCTCTTCTTTTGCCTTAGAAGCAAGAAAAGCTTCACCTTCTGCCTTGTTTGCGGCATATTGCGTCTCAACGCGACTTGCTGTAAAAGCGTTATAAAGGCTGTCTGCATAAAAATCAGCCTTTTCCATTGTCATCACAGAGTAGTCCTTTGTTGTTCCTGCAATAAATGCACGAGAATAATTGTCGATATTCAGTTTGATATCGGTTGAATCGCCAAACATATTGCGAGTAAGTTCAGGAATTGCCTGATCTATCTCCTGCTGACCGATCTGAAGTCCGGCAAGATATGCTTTTGTAGCTCCATCATTAGCCATCTTCGCTCCCTCATAGAAACCCTTTACGAAATCCTTCATGTAAGCCGTATCTACGCCCATCTGAGTTGAAAGATACTCAATGAAGCCATTAGTACGAGCCAAACCGATAGAATAAGATACAGTGTCTATTGAATTATTGAAAGACACTTTTCCCGGTTTATTACCGCAAGAAACCATTGCAGCAACAACCATTGTGCACACAATTAAACCACTCTTTTTCATTTTGTCTATTATTAAATTAGTTAAATCCTTTTGTGACTGCAAAAATAGAATTTTATTTGATATGTTGTACATTTATTTTAAGAAGCTCTCAAATCTAAGACAACAATACTAATCAATTCAAAACACTTCAGAATTATCGCTAGTCCGGACTCTTACATTTTGACCTATATGGTACCTTGAAACGAAAAAATGACTACTTTTGAAAAGTTCAAAAAAGTGACCATATATGATTAAAATCAATTGCAAGAATAATCAAGAAATCAAGGAGTTTGCAGAGGGTGTTACATTTCTGGATATTTATAACGGTTTTGATTTAGGATTCAAGTATAAACCAATGTGTGTTCTCGACTGTAACAAGAGGAGAGACCTGACACGTTGTGTATATCAAAATACTGATGTGGAATTCCTTAATATAACATCATCTATAGGTCTGAGAACCTATACGTTAGGACTGTTTTTTATTTTCTATAAAGCAGTTACCGATATCTTCCCCGGAGGACGTGTAGAGATGTCAAATTCCATTTCTAAAGGAATCTATTGTCCTGTACATATCGGAAGAGATTTGGTTCAAGAAGATCTCAATAAAATCAGGACACGCATGGAAAAAATCATCTCGGATGATATTCCATTTATCCGTCATAAAGAACATTCCGATGAAGTTATCCAGATTTTGGAGGATGCCGGTAGGACCGATGTTGCACGTCTCATGAAGACTCTTGGACGAGTCTACGGTTACTATTATACCTTAGATGATTCCGCCGACTGCTTTTTCGGGATATTGCCGCCAAGTACCGGCTTCATTGAAAACTATGATTTACAGTTAAACGGTAAGGAACAAGGTGTTCTGATTCGTATCCCGGATAAGAAAAATCCCGAGAAACTTGAAGAACCCGTACATCAGGAAAAGATGTTCGAGATATTCAAAGAGTATCATGCATGGCAAAAAATCATGGGAATTGCCACCGTTGGAGATCTCAATATTGCCTGCAAGGATGGAAAGTCGACAACATTTATCAATGTGGCAGAAGCTCTTCAGGCAAAAAAGATTGTGCACATCGCCGACACCATAAGTAAGAGAAGAGAAGCCGGTGAAAAATTGGAGCTTGTATTGATTTCCGGCCCATCCTCTTCGGGAAAAACCACATTCAGTAAACGTTTACAGGTTCAGCTTTTAGCAAACGGAGTTTTGCCAAAGGTTATATCATTAGACGACTATTTCCTGAATCGTGATAACACACCTTTGGATGAGAATGGCAATCATGATTTTGAGACTCTGCATGCCATAGATATTGAATTCTACAACAGACAGTTAAAAGATCTGTTAGATGGCAAAACCGTTGATCTGCCTACCTATAATTTCCGTACAGGCAAGAGAGAATTCAATGATAATAAGTTGTCACTCGGACCCGGTGATATACTTATTATCGAAGGAATCCATGCTCTAAACCCGAATTTGATGCCTGATATACCGGACGAATACAAGTTCCTGATATATGTGTCGGCACTCACATCCATTAGATTGGATGAACATAATTACATACCTACTACTGACAACAGACTGTTACGCCGGATACTGCGTGACTACAAGTATCGAGGTACCTCGGCGCAGGAAACCATAGCACGTTGGCCCAGTGTCAGAGCGGGAGAAGAGAAATGGATTTTCCCTTTTCAGGAAAATGCGGATGTCATGTTCAATTCTGCAATGGTATTTGAAATAGCCGTATTAAAAGATTTAGTCGATCCGGTATTGGCAGAAGTACCTGAAAACTGTCCTGAATTTGCATATGCAGAACAGTTAAGACGTTTCTTGAGTATGTTCATCTCTATCCCAAGTCAGAAGTTGCCTCCTACATCGCTCATAAGAGAATTTATTGGCGGGAGCAGTTTCCGTTATTGATTTTTATGAAAGTCGTATGGTAAGAAACTCACAGATACAGGTTCAGACACAGTCTCAGACATTGACTCAGACACTTTCTCCACAGCAAGTGCTTGAGGCTAAGGTATTGGAACTATCTACACTCGAAATAGAAGAACGTGTACGCGCCGAAATTAATGACAATCCGGCACTTGAAGAGAATGACACATCTGATCTTAATTCATCCGATACGGAAAGTATAAATGAAGATTCAGGTGACGAATATGCTGAAGAATTGAATATATCCGACAGAGAATCCGCATCGGATGACTTTCTGACAGACGATGATATACCTGACTTCTACCAGCCCGGCACAAATCGTTCTCCCAACGAACAGATGGCAGATATACCATATTCCGATTCAGTCTCATTTTATGACATACTCAGCCAACAATTGGGCGAACAGGATCTTACAGACCGTCAGCGTCAGATAGCGGATTACATAATAGGTTCGATAGACAACGACGGTATATTGGACAAGTCTATTGAATCCATCTCAGACGATTTGGCCATTTACCATAATCTGGAAACCGATGTAAACGAGATAGAAGAGGTCCTGAAGATTATCCAAGAGTTCGATCCGGCCGGCATAGGCGCCCGCAATTTACAGGAATGTCTGCTTCTTCAGATAGAGCGTAAAGAACCGTCCGATTGCCTTAATCTCCAGAAACAAATTATTACGGACTGTTTCGAGGAATTCACCCGAAAGCGTTGGGATAAAATCGCCGTTAAAACCGGACTCCCGGAAGATCTCATTTCCGAAGCGATAAAAGAACTGCTCAAACTGAATCCGCGTCCCGGAAGTTCACTGGGTGAAGCTATTGGAAAGAGTGTACAACACATAGTACCGGATTTCATCATTGAAACATTTGATGACAATATACAGTTGTCACTTAACAACTTCAACGTACCCGACCTGAGAATAAACAGAGATTTCTCAGACATGTTGGATTCGCAAATAAACAGCAAGGACAGTAAACAGCGCGATGCAGCCATATATATACGTCAGAAACTCGATGCAGCTAAAGGTTTCATCCAGGCCTTGCGACAACGTGAGCAGACTTTGACCCGCACTATGCAGACCATTATCAAACTACAACGCAAGTTCTTTCTTGACGGAGACGAATCGCAGTTAAAACCGATGATTCTAAAAGACGTGGCTGAAATAGCGGGATATGACATCTCTACCATTTCCAGGGCCACCAGCGGCAAATACGTCCAGACCAACTTCGGCACTTTCCCTGTTAAGTCATTCTTTACTGATGGAATAAAAACCGATTCGGGAGAAGAAGTATCGGTCAATGAAATACATCGTATCATCAAGGAACTGATTGAAGCAGAAAGTCATGATTCGCCACTGACTGATGACCAGCTATCAACCACCCTAAAGAATCGCGGATACATAGTAGCCCGGCGCACGGTTGCCAAATATCGCGAACAGTTAGGCATCCCTGTTGCACGAATGAGAAAATAAAAGATGTATCTTTGAGAACCTATCATCAATAGGTTTTTGAGAGATTAAAACATTTGTAATTAAGAAGATTAATAATATAGTTTTTCATAATAAGATGAAACCATTAGTAAGTATTATCATGGGTAGCACGTCAGACCTGCCTGTTATGGAGAAAGCAGCCGCTTTCCTCAATGACATGAAGGTCCCGTTTGAGGTCAATGCACTCTCAGCCCATCGTACCCCATCAGCCGTTGAGACCTTTGCCAAAGAGGCCAAAGACAGAGGTATCGAAGTAATTATTGCCGCCGCCGGAATGGCAGCAGCACTACCCGGAGTCATAGCAGCAAACACCACCCTACCTGTTATCGGAGTACCTATAAAAGGAATGTTGGACGGTCTTGACGCCATGCTCTCAATCATCCAGATGCCCCCCGGCATACCTGTCGCCACAGTAGGAGTAAACGGCGCGCAAAATGCCGCCATCCTCGCCGTGCAGATGTTAGCTTTAAAAGATGCAGAACTCGCTTCTCGCCTTTCAGACTTCAAGTCAGACCTGAAATCCAAAATAGAAAAAGCCAACGCCGAACTGAGTCAGCTCAAGTACGACTACAAAACAAATTAATTATTGTCTTCCGACGTACCGAAAAAACTTCCGGATTTTCTTATCGAATGATAGAACAATCCGGAAGTTTTTTATTGCAATATTATTTCGATGAAATCAGACGGAGCAGATGCTCGACAGCTTCGGATTCGGGGATGTTTTTTTCTACACATTCTTTGCCGCGATAGAGACTGATTTTACCACGTGCGGCTCCTACATAACCATAATCGGCATCCGCCATCTCTCCGGGACCATTGACGATACAACCCATGATAGCAATCTTCAACCCCTTGAACTGAGATGTAGCTTTTTTCACTTTGGCAATTGTCTCTTCAAGATTATACAGTGTGCGACCACAACCGGGGCATGAGATGTATTCCGTCTTGGTAAATTTTACTCGGGCAGCCT
>CAYOGG010000038.1:0-10879 GCA_964403455.1 uncultured Bacteroidaceae bacterium
CTAACTGGAAAAGCTGGTCATTAGGTAGTCTGCCTATGATTCCTCCGCGTTTCGGTATCAAACTGATACAGGATAAAGGTATTGAGAAGCAGTTCAAGATAATTGAGAGTCTGATGCTTAAGGCAGATCAGATAATTAATTGCGGTGATGCCGGTCAGGAAGGAGAGCTGATTCAGAGATGGGTCATGCAGAAAATAGGAATAAACTGCTCTGTAAAACGATTATGGATATCATCACTGACAGAAGAAGCCATCCGTGAAGGGTTTCGTAACCTTCAACAGCAAGAAGCTTTTCAACCCTTATATGAAGCAGGTCTTTGCCGAGCTATCGGAGACTGGCTACTTGGAATGAATGCTACCCGTCTTTACACTCTCAAATACGGAGATAGAAACAATCGTCAGGTATTGTCTATCGGACGTGTTCAGACGCCTACTTTAGCGTTAGTTGTAAACAGACAGAAAGAGATAGACTCTTTCGTGCCTGAACAATACTGGGAATTGAAGACCAATTACAGAGAGACCGTTTTCAATGCCACCAAAGGACGTTTCTCCGATATTTCAGAAGGACAAAAGGCTCTTGAGTCCATAAAAGAAGAACCATTCTCAGTACTTGATGTCTCAAAGAAAGAGGGCAAGGATTACTCTCCGCGTCTATTCGATTTAACCTCATTACAGGTAGAGTGTAACAGAAAATTCGGATACTCTGCAGATGACACGCTCAAACTGATACAATCCCTATATGAAAAAAAGTTCGCTACATACCCGCGTGTCGATACCACATTCCTGAGTGAAGATATATATGCAAAATGTCCGCAGATACTGAAAGGTCTTGAAAGCTATACACAATACACATCTCCTCTATTGGAAAAGAAATTGCCCAAGAGTAAACGTGTATTTGACAACAGTAAGGTAACTGACCACCATGCCATCATACCCACAGGGATACATCCGGTAGGATTATCAAATATGGAAGAGGCTGTCTTCGACATTATCACAAGACGTTTCATTGCAGCCTTTTACCCCGAATGCCTCTATTCCACAACCACCGTTATGGGAAAAGCAGGAGATGTCGAATTCAAGGCAACAGGTAGAGAGATACTTAAACCGGGATGGCGTGTAATCTTCGATAAAGAAAAAACAGAAGAGACCGAAAATGACAAAGACAAAGACGAAGAGCATATACTGCCCTCCTTCACTATAGGAGAAAGCGGGCCTCACATACCTGAGCTATCGGAGAAATGGACTACTCCACCGAAACAATATACCGAAGCCACTCTGCTGCGCGCCATGGAAACGGCCGGAAAATCAGTAACGGATGACACCCTGCGTGACGCTTTGAAAGAGAATGGAATAGGACGCCCCTCCACACGTGCAGCCATCATTGAGACCCTATACAAACGCGGTTACATGAAAAAAGAGAAAAAGAATCTCTTTCCTACAGTAACCGGAGTAAATCTGATCAACATCATCAAAGAAGAGTTATTGAAAAGTGCAGAACTTACCGGTATCTGGGAAAAGAGACTGAGAGAGATTGAGAAAAGAAAATATGATTCATCACAGTTCATAGATGAGTTAAAACAGATGGTAGATACAATTGTACATGATGTATTGGCTGATAATTCTCGACATCAAGCGCAATAATACCGTACATTTTCAGTTCTTTACTTATAATGTTCAATAGAATATATACATATCTGATTTTTTGCGCTGTTGTCTTATTTGTTTCTTCATGTGGTGCCGAGGTTCAGTTACGAAAAGCTGAACAGAGTTTCGCCTTGGGAGAATACTCCAATGCTGCGTCGTTATACAAAAAGGCCTATTCAGGCACACCATCCAAAGAAAAAAAATTACGGGCTGAACGTGCATTCATGATGGGTGAATGTTATCGTCGCACCAACTACACTGCACGTGCCCTGGCAGCCTATCAAAATGTAATAAGATATAATCCGAATGACTCCGTCTCATATAAATATTTAGCAGATATGCAGTTGAAAAACGGAGATTTCAAGAACGCTGAAAAGAACTACACAACCTATCTTAAATATTCTCCTGACGATCCTCTTGCTATTAACGGACTGAAATCTTGCCGTCTTTCCCAACAGTGGAAAAAACCTGTAACCAGATATACAGTCAAAAGAGACCCAATAATGAACTCAAGATTCAGCGACTACTCACCTGCATTCGGAAGTACCGATTATAACCGTCTATTCTTCACCTCTACCAGAAATGAAGCCACAGGCGAAGATATAAACGGCATAACAGGAATGAAGAGTTGCGATATCTTCGTATCCGAAAAGGATGAAAATGGAAAATGGCAAAAACCCACCATAATCGAAGGTGGTCCTAACAGTGAATTCGAAGATGGCAGTTGTGCCTTCAGTACAGACTTTAACACCATGTACTTCACCTATTGTCCTATGGATGCTCAATTTCCACGCCCGGCAAAGATAATGAAATCGGTCAGATCGGAAGCAACATGGAAAACCGCCGAACCATATAACACTCTCGACGATACCATATCATCTTATGCTCATCCGGCAATATCCCCTGATGGTAAATGGATATATTTCGTATCGGATCTACCGGGAGGATATGGAGGATATGACCTTTGGAGAGTACCTATCGGTGAACGCTTTATCGGAGCTGAGAATCTGGGACCTGAAATAAACAGTCCGGGCAATGAAATGTTTCCTACCTTCAGAAAGAACGGTGAACTATATTTTTCATCTGATGGACACCCTGGAATGGGCGGTTTGGATATCTTCAAAGCTGTTTGGTCCAATGACTCAATATGGATAGTAACCAATATGCAATCACCTGTAAACTCTTCCGCCGATGATTTCGGGATGACTTTCGAGGGAGACTTCACACGCGGATTCTTTTCTTCCAATCGTAACGACGGACGTGGACGCGATCATATCTACTCATTTCTTTTACCCGAGACAGTACACACTATTACCGGATGGGTTTATGAAAAAGACGGTTATGAATTGAAAGATGCTCAGGTATATATTGTCGGTGAAGATGGTACCAACATTAAAGTTGGTGTACGTGAAGACGGCTCCTTCACTCAAAGAGTCAATCCCGGAACCGACTATCTGCTATTGGGTTCTACAAAAGGCTATATGAACTTCAAGCAGGAAATAACTACAGACAGTACATCTGAAGACAGAGAATATGTACTTCAGTTCCCTCTCTCTTCAATCACCAAACCTGTACTTATTGAGAATATATTCTTTGATTTCGATAAAGCATCTTTACGTGAAGAATCCACAACCGCACTTAACGAATTGGTTGACCTTCTCAATGACAATCCTAATGTTACTATTGAAATCGGTGCACATTGCGATTACAAAGGTGACGACAAGTATAACCTTGACCTTTCACAACAACGTTCAGAGAGCGTAGTAAAATATCTGATAGATAATGGCATTGATGCACAAAGGCTTCAAGCAAAAGGTTATGGAGAAAGTAAGCCTAAGACAATTTCAAAGAAAGTAGCTGAAAAATACAATTTCCTAAAAGAGGGTGATGTACTCACAGAAGATTTCATAAAAAAACTTCCTGAGGACCAGCAGGAGATCTGCAACCAGCTCAATCGCAGAACAGAATTCAGAGTACTCAGGACAACATACGGCCTATTTGGGAGATAGCACATCCCGTCAATTGACATTCATACGTATCCGCCATTCCTTAGGATAAAGATTATTAGCTCTATTACCTATGTTCTTTACAAATCCTATAGGAATTCCGGCAAAAGTGAGTAATACAAATCCCTTGTGTGGATAATCCAATCGTATCGCATCACCATGCAAATAAGATAATGCCTGCATTTTTGTAATTTCAACCTGATCGAATGAATCCATATTAATAGCCCTGCTCATAGCCAGTCCATGTGAAGGGATAACATCATGCCCCTTAATCTCAGCCACCTCTATGCCCTTTATCAAAGGATATAGACAAACGGCTATATCATGCATATCAGAAGCCGAACCGGCCGGCATAGCAATTACCTTATTGCCGTCCGATTCAAAAACATACTCATCCGGATTTTTAATCCATTCCTTACAAACGGCAGGAACATCACGAGTACTTTTTGAATATCTTCCTATCTGTTGACCTTTGGGCAATTCGGATTCTTTCATAAATAGCGACAGAAAAAAACCTTCACCTCTATTCTTATGAGGATAAAAATGATATGCGGGAGTAATATTCCATTCATCAGGAACATCAATAGAAACAGGATTCGCTCCAAAGCGTTCAATTATCCAGCTAACATTCTCTTCATCCTCTTTCCTATTATATGTACAAGTACTATATATCAAATGGCCACCGGGCTTTAATGCAGGCCATATAGCCTCCAATATCTCACGCTGACGCGATGCACACATAGACACATTCTGCATGTTCCATTCCAGAACCGCCGTATCGTCTTTTCTGAACATCCCTTCACCAGAACAAGGAGCATCCACCAATATCAAATCAAAAAGCAGGCCCGATTCTCCTATTTGATTAGGGGTATTACAAGTAACCATCACACCTGTCCTGCCCCACTTAGTCATATTCTCTGCAAGAATATTTGCACGACCTCTGATTATCTCATTTGACACAATAATACTACCTTCAGGAAGTAAAGAACAAAGATGAGTGGACTTCCCGCCCGGAGCGGCACATAAGTCAAGAACCTTGATAGGTCTATCGTTTGTGACTCTTCGAATAGCCTGTTCCAAAAACATAGAAGAGGCCTCCTGAACATAATAAAGACCGGCATGAAACAGTGGATCAAGCGTAAAAGAAGGTCTGTCGTTCAAGTAGTATCCGTTTGATGCCCATTTAACTCTGTCATTCAATACGAATCCGCTATTTGCCTCTATAATACTCTTTACATGAGGAACGCTGTCATTAAGACGAATACTGATTATCGGGTCCTTAGAAATAGCATTAATAAACTCTTTAAGTTCCTCTCCTGTAAACAGTTTACCCATCTCCTGTATAAAATCTTCCGCTAAATCCATACCAATTCCATATTTTAGACGAAGGTACCCAATTTTTTTAAGTAAATTCGCGGGAACTAAAAATTAGAAACGGGAAAATGAAACAATATCTCGATTTGCTTAACAGGATACTATCCGAAGGAGTTGAAAAGAGCGACCGTACAGGAACCGGTACACTCAGCGTTTTCGGAAATCAGATGCGCTTCAACTTAGACAACGGCTTTCCATGTCTTACAACCAAGAAGCTTCACCTGAAATCTATCATTTATGAATTGCTTTGGTTCCTTAAAGGAGACACCAATGCTAAATATCTGCAAGAAAAAGGCGTAAAAATATGGAACGAATGGGCTGATGAAAACGGAAACTTGGGTCATATATATGGTTACCAATGGCGTTCATGGCCTGACTATGAAGGAGGCTTCATTGACCAAATAAGCGAGGCTGTTGACCAAATTAAGAACCATCCTGACTCTCGAAGAATAATAGTAAGTGCATGGAATGTTGCTGATTTAAAAAATATGAATCTTCCGCCATGTCATGCATTCTTTCAGTTTTACGTTGCTAACGGACGTCTTAGCCTTCAACTCTACCAACGTAGCGCTGACACATTCATAGGCGTACCTTTCAATATCGCATCATATGCACTTTTACTGATGATGATGGCACAAGTCACAGGTCTAAAAGCAGGTGATTTTATCCATACTACGGGAGATACACATCTGTATTTGAATCATTTGGAACAAGCCAAACTCCAGATCACACGCGAACCGCGTCCACTACCTGAGATGAAGATTAATCCTGATGTAAAAAGTATCTTCGACTTTAAATATGAAGATTTCGAACTGGTAAACTACAATCCATATCCGCATATAAAAGCGGATGTATCCGTATAATCATGATATCAATTATTGTAGCTGTAGCGGAAAACGGAGCAATAGGTTTAAATAACCAATTGATTTATCACATTCCCGCTGATATGAAAAGATTTAAAGCCTTGACAACCGGTAATACCGTGATAATGGGTCGCAAGACTTTCCTGTCATTACCCAAGGGAGCTTTACCGAACAGGAGAAATATAGTGTTATCCAGAAATTCTGAGAACACTTATCCCGGCACGGAGACCTTCACATCGGTAGAAGATGCTATTGCTCATTGCAAATCCGATGAAAAGATATATATAATCGGAGGTGCCGAGATATATTGTCAAGCCTTTCCTATTGCCGATGAATTGAATATAACATTGGTACACGATACACCATCATTGGCAGATACTTACTTTCCAGTTATTGCAGATACAGAGTGGAAAGAAGTTTCGCGCGAGGATTTCCCTTCAGACGAAAAAACTCCATATAAATACTCTTTCATAACATACGTAAGAAACTAAAAAAAGAAAGCAACCATTTAGAAGAGGTTGCTTTCTTTATCTGTAAATAGATTAAACTATATCTCTTATTCTACCCTGCCTTTTATCTTAGTTGAAGAATAAACAATCTTCAAAGCTTGAGCTTTACGCAAAGCCTGTTTAACGTCAGTGATAGTACCCATTTGAGTCTTTTTATCAATTTTCAAGGAAATCCTCATAAAAGGTTTATCCTTTTCAGACATACTCTCACGTTCTTGAGACACATAGTCATGTATATCCTCAACATCAGCAAATTTATCATTCAATTGAATTCTAGTACCAGAACCAAATTGAGCACGAAGGTCTTTAATAGGAGGTCCCATATAAATATATGAAACGAGAGACTTTCTTTCTAATTTCTCAATCTCGGTTCCGGAAGGCACTTTAAACTCAACCTTAAAATCCACTTCACGCATTGAAGTTACAATCATAAAGAAGAACAAAACAGAGAAAATCAAGTCAGGTAGAGATGATGTATTCAACTCAGGCATTTCTCTTTTGCCTTTACTTCTAAACTTGCTCATAATTTACTCCAAATTAGTTCCATAGTTCTTAGGTTCAGCTTCAGAAATCTTAGAAGGATACATAGCCTTTGCATAAGACTGTTGTTCTTCAGTACAATCCATAAAATGATGATTGAATGTTTCTAAACACCAATCGTCTCTTAATTCATCATACGCTCTTGTAAGTTCATTCTGAACCTTAAAATATATTTCATATCCCGTAGTACGGTCAGTTGACAACGAAATAACATGCTTATTTGCTGTTGATATTACGTTTCCAAATCCGGGTATCTCAAAATTCTCCTTAACAGGGAGATTTGCCTTGTTCTCAGGGTTTACGATAAACTCCTTTGCTATCTCAGTTAACTCACTGACTTGAACCTCTGAACCTCTACACAATATCTCATTATTTTTATTAATGGAGATTAAAAGAATATTGCGTTCCTTAATCTTGACATCATCTTCTTGAGCATCCGGATCCCAAGGCGGAAGTTGGCGTGCCAACCCCGTATCTGTATCCATTGATGTAGTCACCAAGAAGAAGATCAACAAGATAAAAGAGATATCAGCCGTTGATGAGGAGTTTAACCCAGGTACTTTTCTACCAGTTTTTCCCATATTATTTAGTTTTCGATGGGTTCTATTTTTTAGACTTAAACACGCCTAACATTGCAAGTATAGTACAAAACAATGCTACTGCAGTCAATATATATATAGAATAAAGACAAACATCAACCATTTTGAGTGTTGCAGCATTTTCAAATAAAACAGCACCTGTACGTACAGGCTCATCATTAGCAAAAAAGTATGATAACACAATGGTTACTATCATGAACAAAAACACCGGAGCCACCCAACTGTTACGTCTTTCTCCATTTTTTCTCTTTCTTCTGTTTTTGATACCATTAATAATGGCAAAAACAAAAACAGATATAGTACACAAGCCAACCAAAACATACATCCAAACTATAAGTAGTCCAGTGTATCTCGGTGATACTAATGTATTGATATTAATTGTCTCCATATCTCCATATCCTATACAGTAGAACATAAGAAGAACTACTGCCGAAAGAATAAATAGGATAGTAAGAACCAAAGACGAAGCGTTTAATTTCTTTTTCATCTTAAAAGTAGTTTACTTTTTAAACTTCAAGTTATACTTCATAATGATATCGAGAAGAGAAACGGAAGCATCTTCCATTTCTGTATTAAGAGACTCAACCTTACTCAATATATAGTTATAGAATACCTGAAGAACAAGTGCAACAATGATACCGAAGATAGTTGTGATAAGAGCAACCTTCATACCGCCCGCTACAATTGTCGGAGAAATATCACCTTTTTGTTCAATCTGATCAAATGCTTGTACCATACCAATTACAGTTCCCAAGAATCCGAGAGATGGAGCCATAGCAATAAACAATGTGATCCATGAAAGGTTCTTCTCAAGGTTACTTGCCTGAACACTTCCATAAGATACTACTGAGCGCTCCACAACATCAAGCCCCTCATCGATTCTCATAAGACCTTGATAGCAGATTGAAGCAATAGGTCCGCGAGCATTGCGACAGATAGTTTTTGCACCTTCTACATCACCTTTGTCAAGAGAAGCCTGAACATCCTCAAGAAGTTTCTTGCTGTTTATCTCAGAAAGGCTAAGGAATATTATACGCTCTATACAGAGAGCCAAACCGAAAATCATTGCAATGGCAACGATTGACATAAATCCTGCACTACCCTCGATAAATTTAATTTTAAGATTCTTATGGAGTCCCACAGTATCTTCCTTTACTACGGCATCATTCTCTGCAACAGTCTCTTGTACTGCGGCAGAATCAACTGCTGCTGAATCGTTCTGAGCTACCTCCTCTGTAGCTGCCGGTGCAACTTCATCTTGCGCAATAACTGTCTGGTTGAATCCAAAAATAAGGATTCCCATCATTGCAATAAATGCAAACAACTTTTTCATTTCGAATAATTTTAAATTAATTGTTAGTGTATATTTTTTTACCAAATTCACAATAAAACGCGGAAAGACGGGGATTCGAACCCCGGAAACGCTTTTGACGTTTACACGCTTTCCAGGCGTGCCTCTTCAACCACTCGAGCATCTTTCCTTGAAGCACCGACCAACAGCCTCCAAAAACGGGCGCAAATTACAACTTTTTTACGTAACACTATTCATTTCATTGGTTAAATCATCTTTTTTTTAATTCATTTCATGCATTATGGATATCTTGAATGCTTTTTACAATACAAGTTGTGATTTTGTTTACTTTTGCAGTTACGTAAGTATACCTATGAATAAAAGATTGAAATTTCACAAGTGGTTACTGCCAGCAAGCTTGTTTTTCCGCATAATTGTTGATATAAGAAATTATCTGTACAATCGTGGCATATTCAAGTCTGTCCGTTTCGGTTTGCCTGTATTGTCTATCGGAAATCTTACTATAGGTGGAACGGGAAAAACACCTCATACGGAATACTTGGTAAGACTACTACGTAATAACTACAAGATTGCCGTTTTGAGTCGAGGTTACGGACGCTGTACAAGAGGTTATCAATTGGCCGGTCAGGATTCTACTCAAGAAAGCATAGGTGATGAACCGTTTCAGATACATAAGAAATACCCGGATATAACAGTTGCCGTAGATGAAAGCAGAGTAGATGGTATATCAAAGCTACTCACTTATCCCAACCCGGATGTTATTCTGCTTGATGATGCATACCAACATAGAGCCGTCACACCATCACTAAACATTCTTATCGTCAATTATCACAGAAACATATTTCTTGATAAATTACTGCCGGCAGGTTTACTTCGAGAGCCGCACTATGAAATTAGGAGGGCAGACATAATAGTCATCTCCAAATGTCCCGATGACATCTCGAAAGATGAGATGTCCGCACTTAAAAGCAGTTTTAATCTCAAGAGTTATCAGAGCGTATATTTCACAAAGATCTGTTATAAAGAGTTGGTACATTTCAACGACACATTTCATACTGCTCCAATATCATACATTGAAGAAAATACTTCGGTAATGGTATTAACAGGCATAGCTTCTCCTGCTTTGATTGAGGCAGAGTTAAAGAAATACACATCCGATATAACCCTTCTCTCTTTTCCGGATCATCATCAGTTTACAGATAGTGACATAGAGAAAATAGAAAAAGAGTTCGCCAAACTGAAAGGAAATTCAAAAATAATAGTCACTACAGAAAAAGACGCTACACGCCTCGGCTCAATGAATATCGACAAAGCGATACAGTCACAAATGTTCATACTGCCCATCGCAATAGAATTCATAAAAAGCGGAGACGATTTCAATGCTACCATAATAGAACACATCGATTCATTTAAAAAATAATTTATATATAATATGCCTAACATCAAACGCACCGAGATATCTACACTCGGAGAATTCGGTCTGATAGACCATCTTACAAAGGATATTAAGCCGATCAACGATTCAACAAAATATGGAATCGGGGACGATGCGGCAGTATTGGATTATCGGGATAAAGAAGTCTTGGTTACTACCGATATGCTGATGGAAGGAGTTCATTTTGATCTCACATACGTCCCTTTAAAGCACCTTGGATATAAATCCGCTATGGTCAATATTTCCGATATATATGCCATGAACGGTACTCCCAGACAGATAACCCTATCAGTAGCAGTAAGCAAACGTTTTTCCGTAGAGGATATGGAAGAACTATATGCCGGCGTTCTGTTAGCTTGTCAAAAACATGACGTCGATTTAGTGGGGGGCGATACTACATCTTCTCTTACCGGCCTTGCAATAAGCATCACCTGTATTGGAGAAGGGACAAAAGAAAAAACAGTATATAGAAACGGTGCCGGTCAGAACGATTTGATTTGCGTATCCGGGAATCTGGGTGCCGCATACATGGGATTACAATTGTTAGAAAGGGAGAAAGCCGTCTTTCAAGCTACAAAATCAGATGAGAATGCTCCGT
>CAYOGG010000039.1:0-10865 GCA_964403455.1 uncultured Bacteroidaceae bacterium
TCAGTGGATTGTATAGTGAAGAATTCTTACACATACCTATCAACATAGCCGCCTCCTCCTGATTAAGCTCCATAGGAGATTTTCCGAAATATGTATTTGCTGCAGTGCATATTCCTATAGCATTGTTTCCGAAGTCATACTTATTAAGATACATGGTAAGAATCTCTTCCTTAGTGTAATAGCGTTCTAACTTCACCGCAATCACCCACTCAATCGGCTTTTGAAACATACGTTGTACGGAGTTTTGAGCAACACGTTCGGTATAAAGAAGTTTTGCCAACTGTTGAGTCAGTGTACTTCCTCCACCGGCACTTCTCTGCTGAAGAATAAGACGCTTAACAACAGCTCTTATCAATGCTTTCATATCTATTCCCGAATGTTCCAGAAAACGAATATCTTCCGTAGATATAAGTGCGGCAACAAGATTCGGTGACAACTCATCATAATCTACCCATACACGGTTATCATGACTATAGGAATATGTTCCCAAAAGTTCTCCATCATAAGATAATATCTGCGTAGCAAACCTATCAATAGGATTTTCAAGTTCAGTAACAGACGGCATACGTCCTATCCATCCTTTTGAGATAGAGAAGAAAATGATAAACAACAAGAGTATTCCTGCACCGAATACTATCCACAACCACTTAATTATCTTTTTTGTTATATTCGTTGAAAGATCTTTCATTTCAATACAATTATTTCAATTCATAAAGATGTTCACTGCGAAGATAGTGCAAAATCATATAAGGAGTAGATGCTTTTTCTTTTTTTAGGCTTTTTATGTGTGAAGAATCGCGGGGATTGAATATAATTAGTAATTTTGAACTCCCAAACAATTTATATCAGTATGAATCGATCAAACAAGAGTCTGATTTCCCTCGAAGGACTTTCAAAGAACGATATTTTGGAATTACTCAGACGTGCGTCTTTATTTGAAAAACAGCCCAATAGGAATATATTGGAGGGAAAAATCGTGGCTACCTTATTTTTTGAACCTTCTACCAGAACCAGGCTCAGTTTTGAAACGGCAGTCAATCGTTTGGGAGGTAGGATTATTGGCTTTACTGATGCAGCTACCACCAGCTCCTCAAAAGGAGAAACATTAAAAGACACCATAATGATGGTCAGTAATTATGCGGATCTTATAGTGATGCGTCACTATTTGGAAGGAGCTGCACGTTATGCCAGTCAGATTTCTCCCGTACCTATCATAAATGCAGGAGATGGAGCGAACCAACACCCCTCACAAACTATGCTAGATCTATATTCAATGCAAAAAACCCAAGGCCATTTGGATAATCTGAATATCTGTCTGGTTGGAGACTTAAAATATGGACGCACTGTTCATTCCATGCTGAGTGCTATGAAGTTTTTCAATCCTTTTTTCAGGTTTATTGCCCCTGACGGACTTGGTATGCCTACCGAATACAAAGAATTTTGTGAGGAAAACAATATTAAGTACACAGAACATTCCGAATTTAATCAAGACTTAATAGCATCGGCGGATATCCTATATATGACTCGTGTCCAAAAAGAACGTTTTACGGACATGGTAGAATATGAGAAGGTCAAGAATGCATTTATCCTTCATAATGACATGTTAAAAGATACAAAGCCAAACCTTCGCGTACTGCATCCGCTACCGAGAGTAAATGAGATTGATCAAGATGTGGATGAAAACCCAAAGGCATATTACTTTCAACAAGCCAAAAATGGTTTATATGTTCGTGAAGCCTTAATTTGCAACGCCTTAGATATTCAGATATAATATGGATAAGATAAAATCCGAATTGCTTGTAGCAGCATTGGAAAACGGCACGGTAATCGACCATATCCCTTCAGATAAAGTCTTTGCTGTTGTAAACCTGCTCGGTCTGCAGAATATTTCAACCCCTATTACTATAGGAGCTAATCTTAAAAGTAAGAAGATGGGATGTAAGGGCATAATAAAGATTTCCGACAAATACTTCACTAAAGAGGAAGTAGGCAAATTATCTGTAATCGCACCAAACATAGTTCTTAGCACAATCAAGAATTATGAAGTAGCTGAAAAAGTTTTTGTTTCCATGCCGGAAGAAGTTGCAGGAATAATTAAGTGTTATAATCCGAAATGTATCACAAATCACGAACCCATGTCAACTCTTTTTAAAGTTGTTGATAAAGAAAAGGGAACACTTCGCTGTTATTATTGTGGTAAGGATATATCAAAAGATGATATTAAGTTGATATAATAAATGAAGCGACTTGCAATATTTGTAATTTTGATTCTTTTTTCATTGTCCGAAGTAGTTTCAAAGAGTTTACTTGAACCGGAATCCGTATCTAAGGTCAATATAGGCTTTAAAGGAGGTTTTGCTTCAACAAGGCTCATTATGAATGATCTCTATTTTCAAGGACATCACATAAATAAGTATGAATCCGACTCTCAGGTAGGTTATTTTATGTCACTTGTAGCTAGAATGACGATTAATAGATTTTATCTGCAAGCAGAGATTATGCCAAGTCACATAAGGTCTGCCATAGAATTCGATAAAAACAGTTGGGACCCTGAATCAACGACGACAGATATCGCAACATTTTCAATGAATGGTTATTATATGGAAATACCATTCATGATCGGATATAATATTATCCATGACGAACCATATAGCATGTCCATATTTACCGGTCCTAAAATATGCATTCCGTTTACCAATACCTATCATACCGATTTTTCGGGTTTCGAACAAGAAGGACTCAGTGAAGAGCCATCCCCTTACTCTTTCAGTTGGAATCTTGGTGTCGGATATAAGATAGGAAGAGCGTTCTTCAACTTTAATTACAATTTTGGGCTTAACAACATTTCCGAAAATATTAACTACGAAACCGCCACAACAAATCCGAACTCCATTGTATCCATGGATCGTCATACCGGAGTTTTCTCATTTGCTTTGGGTGTTTTTTTCTGATAAATAAGTAAACCAATATAAACTGACTTTTTATGAAAAGAGATCAAGAGATTTTTGACATTATCGAACGCGAACATCAACGCCAACAGAAAGGAATTGAGCTTATCGCTTCGGAAAACTTTGTAAGTGATGAAGTTATGCAGGCGATGGGGTCTTGCTTAACCAATAAATACGCTGAAGGATATCCCGGCAAACGTTATTATGGCGGTTGCGAAGTGGTTGATGAAAGTGAGCTTTTGGCTATTGCACGTATCAAACAGCTTTTCGGGGCCGAATGGGCAAACGTACAGCCTCACTCGGGAGCTCAAGCAAATGAAGCTGTTTTACTCACTGTTTTAAATCCCGGTGATACTTTTATGGGACTGAACCTGGCTCAGGGAGGACATCTTTCTCACGGTTCATCTGTAAACACCTCAGGTATCTTGTATAAAGCAATCGGATACGATTTGGATCCTAAAACAGGCAGAGTCGATTACGATATGATGGAGAAACTGGCCATTCAAGAAAAGCCGAAACTTATTATTGGTGGAGGATCCGCGTATTCACGTGAATGGGACTATGCACGTATGCGTTCTATCGCAGACAAAGTAGGAGCACTTTTTATGGTAGACATGGCTCATCCTGCAGGTCTTATTGCCGCAGGCTTATTGGACAACCCCTTAAAATATGCTCACATTGTAACATCAACAACACACAAGACCCTGCGCGGTCCTCGTGGCGGTATAATATTGATGGGACATGATTTTGAAAATCCATGGGGTAAAACAACTCCAAAAGGTGAAATAAAGATGATGTCACAACTTCTTGACTCTGCCGTATTCCCTGGAGTTCAAGGCGGTCCGCTGGAACATGTAATTGCAGCAAAAGCCGTTGCCTTTGGCGAGGCTCTTCAACCGGAATTCAAGGAGTATCAGAAGCAGGTTCAGAAAAATGCAAAAAAACTTGCCGAGGAACTTTCAATGCGCGGTTTCTCTATAGTTTCCGGAGGTACCGACAACCATAGTATGCTTGTTGATCTGCGAACAAAATATCCGGAATTAACCGGTAAGGTAGCAGAAAAAGCACTTGTTGCTGCAGATATCACTGCAAATAAGAATATGGTTCCTTACGATACACGTTCACCTTTCCAAACAAGCGGTATCAGACTTGGTACACCTGCCATCACCACGCGCGGAGCCAAAGAAGATCTTATGATAATAATTGCCGAAATGATAGAGAAGGTTCTGAATTCTCCTGAAGACGAGGCCGTTATAACAGAAGTAAGAAACCGCGTAAACAGTATAATGAAAGATTATCCCATGTTCGCATATTGATTTTAGATGGATATTAGAGATCAACTAAAAAAACGTATTCTCCTCTTAGACGGAGGGATGGGTACATATATACAGCAGTTGGGTATTGCTTATGATGGCAATAACGATATACTGCCAATGACTCACCCGGAACTCATCGAAAGAGTACATAAAGATTACATTGATGCAGGTTCAGATATAATCTGTACCTGCACCTTTGGAGCCAACTCCATCTCACAATCCGGTTATAATCTTGAGGACAA
This sequence comes from uncultured Bacteroidaceae bacterium, assembly GCA_964403455.1. Taxonomy (GTDB): domain Bacteria; phylum Bacteroidota; class Bacteroidia; order Bacteroidales; family Bacteroidaceae; genus Colenecus. The sequence goes on from CAYOGG010000039.1 coordinate 4,507, forward strand.
GTGCTATGATATGAATTTATATGGAGCAAAAGTCGCAAGAAAAGCCGCTGACAGTCAGACTGATAGAAAGGTTTGGGTTATGGGAAGCATGGGCCCTACTGCAAAATCGCTTACCATTATAGAAATGATGATGGACCCCGATGAAACAGTGACATATGATAATATGGAAAATGCATATCGTATCCAGGCCGAAGGCTTGATCGAAGGAGGGGTAGACGGTTTTATCATAGAAACGGTTACAGACGGTCGTAATGCTATCGCTGCGCTATCGGCAATCAGTAAAATTCAGCAGACGAAAAACACTCATCTGCCGATTATGCTCTCTGCAAGTATTATGAATTCCAGCGGATGTATAATGACAGGAATGTCACTATCCGAATTGTATGATTCGGTATGCAATTTTGGTTTGCTCAGTTTCGGATTAAATTGTTCTTTCGGTGCAAATGAACTGTATCCATTCGTAAAGGAGATCTCTGAAAAAGTAAAATGTGCTGTCAGCATTTATCCGAATGCGGGATTACCTACTGCCCATGGATATGATGAAAAACCTTGCGATACAGCATCCGCTCTTACTGCTATGGCAAAAGACGGATTGATAAATATCGCCGGTGGATGTTGCGGTACAACACCTGATCATATCAGGGAAATCAAAAATCACCTCTTAGATATTACACCGAGAAAATATTAAGAAGTAATTTCCACATTTATACGATATATCGAATAATCAATAATCGGGAGAAGTATGTAATACCACTTTTCCCGATTGTTTTTCCATTATCCAATATCCGTCTGCAAAACGTCTTATAATATCCAGATCATGAGAAGACAACAAAATAGCCTTATGTTCTTCATGAGCCAACTTGACTAAAAGCCTCATCAATTCTTCTTTACTGGGATAGTCCAGAAAAGCCGATGGCTCATCCAGAATAATCGCAGATGTTTCTTGGGATAATGCCTTAGCAATCATAACCTTCTGTCTTTCTCCGTCACTTAGCTCATTTATAAAACGGTCCCTAAGACTCTCTATTCCTACAAGTTTAATAGCATCATCAACTATTACTTTATCATGCTCGGAAAGAGAACCCCAAATACCTGTATATGGAGTACGACCAAGGCTCACCACATCATATACCGACAATAATTCATTATCTTCATTTCTGGTAAGGACCACTCCCAACAATTTTGATTTTTCTACTTCTCTCAAATCCGTAATAGAACTTCTGTTTTCCTTAGACTCATCAGAAATCCAAATATTGCCTGAAACCGGAGGAATAAATCCAGCTATCGTCTTCAATAATGTAGATTTCCCCACCCCGTTTACTCCTACCAAACAAATCAATTGCCCATAATCCAAATTTGCATTGATATTTGAAGCTAATGTATCGTGAATATCCTTTTTTTTTCTTTTTACCGGATAACCTATTGACAGGTCTTCTAATTCTATCATATACGATTAGAAATGGTTTATTTTTGTATTGACAAAAGTAAATGAAAATTTGGTAAGGACAAACTAAATTGCGAAATTTGCTTTCTGAATCATAGGCTTTTTCTAATAACTTAATTTATTGACAAATAACAAATTAGATATGGATAGGAAATATATTGATCTAAAGCAGAATTGCAAATACGCACTATTGGTGCCAACCAGCATGGGACTTCGAGTTTCTCCAAGTAACGGACAACCTGTTCATTGCAGTGATACTCTGAATCTTCAGGTTACAAGTGCTGAAACAAATGTAGCCAGTGTATCATCATATTTGGGACTTAAGGTAAAGGTCCTAACAACATTTGTAAAGGATAGCCCTTTCGCAGAATTTATTAAATTAAATCTACGTAGCCGCGGTATGGATTTCGAAGGAGTCGATGTACCTCAAGGCGGTCCTTGGGGATATCGTCACCAAATAAATGTTGCGGACAGCGGTTATGGCTCCAGAGGTCCCAGAGTTTGGAATGACCGTGCCGGAGAAGTCGGAAGGACACTGAATGTTAAGGATTTTGATTTAGAATATATATTCGGACATGAGGGTGTTCAGATTGTACACCTTTCAGGACTGATCGCTGCATTAAGCCCTGAGACAAGTCAGTTCTGTCTGGAAATAGCCAGAACGGCAAAAAAATACGGTACAAAAATCAGTTTCGATCTCAACTACAGAGCATCATTCTGGATTGGCCGTGAAGAGGAACTGCATAATATTTTCTCGGAAATCTGCAGATTGTCCGACATCCTTATCGGGAATGAGGAAGATTTTCAGTTGTGCCTGAATATTGAAGGACCTGAAGCCGGTGGTAAAAATATCTCATCAAAAATTGATGGATTCAAGGAGATGATCGGACGTGTCAAGATCCAATATCCTGAAGCTCAGGTTTATGCAACAACACTTCGCCAGGTTCAGAACACCAATTCTCATAATTGGGGTGCTATCATGCTTGAAGGAGACAATTGGCATGTCGTTGAACCACGCGAGATACATGTTCTGGATAGAATCGGAGGTGGAGACGGTTTTGTAGGCGGCATGTTATATGCCATTCTAAGAGGCTGGGAACCGGAAAAATGGATACAATTCGGATGGGCCAGCGGTGCATTGGTAACCACTTTGCTTACCGACTATGCTCAGCCTATTGACGAAGATCAAATATGGAGTATCTGGCAAGGTAATGCCAGAGTAAAAAGATAAATCCGAAAAAAATGTTGTATTTCGAAAGAGGTTCTAAAACCGATGTCATAACTCCTGATGAAGTTAGATCAATACTAAACGGAGTATTTGACAAAATGGGTCGAAAAAAGCGCGTATTGGCCATACCGCCGGATTTTACGCGTTTTAACTCCTATGCCGGTCCTATCACCGAAATGGTCTATGACTACTTCGGTACTGCATTGACAGACGTAATGCCGGCATTGGGAACGCATGTACCAATGACTGAATCACAAATATACACGATGTTCGGACATACTCCGCTTTCACTTTTTCGGGCACATGATTGGCGCAATGATGTTGTAACGGTAGGAGAAGTACCTGCTGAATATATTCAAACAGTCTCTGAGGGGAAGTTAAACTATTCTTGGTCTGCACAAGTCAACAAACTGTTGCTGGATCCCTCATTTGACCTCATTTTGTCAATCGGTCAGGTGGTTCCCCACGAAGTCATCGGTATGGCCAACTATAACAAAAATATATTCGTAGGAGTCGGTGGCAGTGAAGGGATAAACAAAAGCCATTATTTAGGTGCTACTTACGGTATGGAACGCATCATGGGAAGAGCTAAATCACCTGTAAGAGATGTATTGGAGTATGCATCGAATCATTTCACAAATAATCTGCCGATAGTATATATCCAAACCGTATTGACAAAGGGAGACGACGGCAAGATGAATCTGCGCGGACTATTTATCGGAGATGACTTTGAATGTTTCCGTAAGGCTGCCGAATTATCTCTGGAAGTGAACTTCATAATGGTTGACAAGCCGATAAAAAAATGTTTGGTTTATCTCGATCCGGAAGAGTTCAAAAGCACCTGGCTTGGCAACAAAAGCATCTACCGTACACGTATGGCAATTGCTGATGATGGAGAACTGATAGTATTGGCACCTGCACTACGTGAATTCGGAGAGGATAAAACCATAGATACACTAATACGCAAATACGGGTACTCGGGTACTCCGACCATACTCAAAAATGTCGAAGAAAATGACGACCTCAAAGAGAATCTGAGCGCCGCCGCTCACCTGATTCACGGATCAAGCGAAGGCCGTTTCAAGATAACCTATTGTCCGGGACCTGATATTACCCGCAAGGAAATTGAAGGTGTCAATTTTAATTGGTCATCGCTAGAAGAAGTGGAAAAGAAATACCATCCTCAAGAATTGATAGACGGATGGAATACCATGCCTGACGGAGAAGAAATATATTACATTTCCAATCCCGCTCTGGGACTATGGGCTTTTAAAGATCGTTTTAAAGATTAATAGCCGTTATGAAAATTGTATGTGACAATAAGATCCCTTTTTTAGAAGGAGCATTGGAACCATATGCCGAAGTAGTATATCTACCGGGAAACAAGACGACAGCCGATGTTGTAAGGGATGCGGATGCGCTGATTACACGTACTCGTACTATATGTAATGAATCGCTACTGAAAGGATCAAAGGTAAAATTGATCGCTACTGCAACTATAGGTTTTGACCATATCGACACGGAATGGTGTGATGCCAATGATATAGAGTGGACTAACGCACCAGGATGTAATTCTTCATCGGTAGAACAATATATAGGTTCACTGTTGGTAACAATGGCGCATGAAATGAACTTTCGTTTAAGCGATAAGACTGTAGGAATCATAGGAGTCGGAAATGTAGGCAGTAAAATAGCTAAACTTGCCAACATACTCGGCTTAAAGGTTCTTCTAAATGATCCGCCACGTGCCAGAAAAGAAGGCGATTCAGATTTTGTATCACTTGATGAATTGATAATGAAGAGTGATATAATAACATGTCATGTACCTCTTCAAAGAGATGGAGAAGATGCAACATATCACCTGTTCGATGCGAAACGTCTTAAATCACTCAGAGAAGATCAAATCCTGATAAACAGTTCTCGTGGAGAAGTAATAGATAACAAGGCTCTCAAGGATGTACTTAAGGATGGTAAAATCAGGGCTGCGTCACTTGATGTATGGGAAAACGAACCGAATATCGATTCAGAACTATTGGATTTACTATTCACAGGTACTCCACATATCGCCGGATATTCGCTTGACGGAAAAGCCAATGGTACCACTATGAGTGTACAGGCTATTGGTTGCAAATTCGGACTCCCTTGCAAAGAGTGGATCGTCAAAGAGATACCCTCACCAATACAAACTCTCAATTTCACAATTGATACCAACGGCAAAGACGAAGAAGATGTCTTATCTGAAGCCATTCTTCATACATATCGTATAAAAGAAGATGATACGCGTCTTCGTAATGACATAACAACATTTGAACAACAGAGAGCTTCTTATCCTGTTAGACGAGAGTTTTCAGCCTTCACTTTAACAATGAAAGGTTCGAATAGAGTTCTTGAAGATAAGTTGCTGTCATTAGGATTTAATATTAAATAAGTTACAATATAAAATGAGCAATAAAACTATGCAAGAGATTTCCGACATCGGTCTGATAGGTTTAGCTGTAATGGGTGAAAACCTGGTTCTGAATATGGAGAGCAAAGGCTTCCATGTAAGTGTTTACAACCGTACAGTTCAAAAAGTCGAAGAGTTTATCAACGGACGCGGTAAGGATAAGAATATTTACGGAGCCATGAGTCTGGAAGAGTTGGTTTTATCATTGAAACGTCCACGCAAAGTCATGCTAATGATCAAGGCAGGACAGGCTGTAGATGATTTTATCGAAAAACTAATCCCTCTGCTCCAACCCGGCGATGTAATTATCGATGGAGGAAACACTCATTATCCGGATACAAACCGTCGTACTGCATATCTTGAAAGCAAAGGTTTGTTATACATCGGCACAGGTGTTTCAGGTGGTGAAGAGGGCGCACTTAACGGCCCTTCATTGATGCCCGGCGGCTCAAAAACGGCATGGCCTATTGTAAAGCCAATATTCCAGAAAATATGTGCTCAGGTAGAAGACGGACCATGTTGCGACTGGGTCGGAGAAAATGGCGCCGGCCATTTTGTTAAAATGGTACATAACGGAATAGAATACGGAGATATGCAACTCATCTGTGAATGTTACCAGATAATGAAAGATCTGCTTGGTATGAGCAATGAAGAGATGAACCGCACCTTTGCCGAATGGAACAAGGGAGATCTGGATAGCTACCTGATTGAAATAACAAGGGATATTCTGGCACACAAAGATGAAAACGGAAAATCCGAAATAGATTACATATTGGATACAGCGGGTCAGAAAGGAACGGGCAAATGGACCGGTATCGCAGCTCTTGACCATGGTGTTCCATTGACTCTTATCGGAGAAGCCGTATTCGCTCGATGTCTGTCTGCTCAAAAAGATGAACGCGTAGAGGCCGCCAAGATACTCGCCGGACCAAAACCACAATTCAATGGCAACAAGACTGAATTCTTAGAGGATCTGCGCAAAGCTCTATTCGCCTCAAAAATCATATCTTATGCTCAAGGTTATACTCTTATGCGTACTGCAGCAAAAGAATATGGATGGGATCTCAATTATGGAGGCATTGCTCTCATGTGGCGTGGCGGATGTATCATCCGTTCCGTATTCTTGGGAAAGATTAAAGAAGCCTTCACTAATAACCAGAACCTGAACAATCTGGTTTTGGATCCATACTTCAACGAAAAATTGAAAGAGGCTCAACAGGGATGGAGAAGGGTTGTAGCGG
>CAYOGG010000040.1:0-10843 GCA_964403455.1 uncultured Bacteroidaceae bacterium
CACGCCCGGGCAAAGAAGGAATATACAACATCCTCATCATGGAGGAAGTGCAGACAATAGTGGCTCTAGGCGCCGGAACTGTCACTAAGCGCGTGTATGGAGACGGCCGAATTGAAAGATGTGATAACGTGAAGGATGTAGGGCTTTACATCAGTAAAATAGATGAAATGATTGAACGAAAGAGACAGCTTTTTAATTAGTCATGCAAATATAAAGATGGAAGATAGTCTTGCAAAAGGATTATCTTCCTTTTCTTTTTGTGCAACAATGATAATCACTTCAATAGTGTCAGACGGGCAGATGAAGAACTTTATGCAAAAGAACCACAGGTGTTTATTTTATGTTTATAATTTTTTATATAATTATTAGCACTCACTATTGACGAGTGCTAATAATGGTGTTATAACAATATCAGAACGTAAGAAAAGGAACAAAAGTTCCCAAACATTCCAGGTTCAAAGTTGTTAATGGTGTATGTTAAGTTTAAATAAAAGAAAGGAAAGATGACTTATGTTAGAACCTAGTTTATTCAACGGTATTTTGACACTGTCTGTTCCGAAGAAAGAAGTACAGCAGATAGAAAACCAAAAATGTATTCCGATTGAAGGATAAAATCCGATTCTAGGAATTAATTGTATAAAAAAAGAGCTTGGAGAATGTATTATTCTTCAAACTCTTTTTTCAAACTTTCTTATGAGATGATTGTATTCAGAAAATAGAATGAAATTTAAGAAGTGAATTTGTTGGGTTAATTTGTTGGGCATATTTTTTTTGACGCACATTTGTGATAGAAAGGAAACAGAAAAATGAATGAAGTAAAAAAACCAAAAAAGCCTTTAATATACTATTATTTTATAGCGCTTTTGATTATTATGTTGTTTAATCTGTTGTTAATGCCGAAAATGCTAGAACGGCAGATCCGGGAAACGGATTATGGTACATTTATGACTATGACCGAGGAAAAAAATATCGGGCGCGTTCAGATACAGGATAATCAGATTATTTTTACAGATAAAGAGGAACGGACTATTTATAAGACAGGATTGATGAATGATCCGGGATTAGTAGAGAGATTGAAAGAATCAGGAGCTGTTTTTTCCAGTGAGATTATTGAGGAAACTTCTCCCTTACTTTCTATTTTGTTAACCTGGATTATGCCGATGGTCATTTTTATCGCTCTCGGACAATTTCTTTCCAAGAAACTGATGGATAGAGCAGGCGGTTCCAATTCCATGATGTTTAATATGGGAAAGAGCGATGCCAAAGTCTATGTTAAATCAGCGGATGGAATTAAATTTGCTGATGTTGCCGGTGAAGATGAGGCAAAGGAAAATCTGACAGAAATTGTGGATTATCTGCATAATCCTGATAAATATAAAGAAATCGGAGCATCTATGCCAAAAGGAATTCTATTAGTAGGACCACCCGGTACTGGTAAAACCATGCTTGCAAAAGCAATTGCAGGAGAAGCCAATGTTCCTTTTTTCTCCATGTCCGGTTCGGAGTTTGTGGAAATGTTTGTAGGTATGGGTGCATCTAAAGTCAGAGATCTGTTTAAGCAAGCAAAAGAAAAAGCCCCTTGTATCGTATTTATTGACGAAATTGATGCCATTGGACAGAAACGAAACAGCGGAGCGATGGGTGGTAATGATGAACGTGAGCAGACCTTAAACCAGCTTTTGACGGAAATGGATGGTTTTGAAGGTAACAATGGAGTGATTATTTTGGCTGCCACCAATCGTCCCGAGTCACTGGATGCGGCATTAACCCGTCCCGGAAGATTTGACCGCAGAGTTCCTGTGGAACTGCCTGATTTAAAGGGACGTGAAGAAATTCTTAAAGTGCATGCCAAAAAAATTAAGGTTTCGGAAGATGTGGATTATTCAAAAATTGCCCGTATGGCATCAGGAGCATCCGGAGCGGAACTGGCAAATATTGTCAATGAAGCTGCACTCCGCGCTGTTCGGGATAACAGAAAGTTTGCAACCCAGGCTGATCTGGAGGAATCTATAGAAGTGGTTATTGCAGGCTATCAGAAAAAGAATGCGATTTTAACCGATCATGAAAAATTAGTTGTGTCTTACCATGAGATAGGTCACGCATTGGTAGCTGCCAAGCAGACGAATTCAGCACCGGTACAGAAAATTACAATTGTTCCACGTACTTCAGGGGCGCTTGGTTATACCATGCAGGTTGAAGAAGGAAATCATTATCTGATGACCAAAGAGGAACTGGAAAACAAAATTGCAACTTATACCGGTGGAAGGGCAGCAGAGGAAATTGTATTTCAGTCCATCAGTACCGGTGCATCCAATGATATTGAGCAGGCAACCAAAATTGCCCGTTCCATGCTTACCAGATACGGAATGAGTGAGGACTTTGATATGGTGGCACTGGAAACCGTATCCAATCAATACCTTGGCGGAGATACCTCTCTTGCTTGTTCCGCTCAGATGCAGGCAAAAATCGATGATCAGGTCATTGAGTTAGTTAAAAAGCAACATGAGAAAGCAAAACATATTTTAATTGAAAATCGGGAAAAACTGGATGAACTAGCGAAATTTCTCTATGAAAAAGAGACGATTACCGGTGATGAATTCATGAGCATTTTAAATAGCTAACTCATTATGTTGGGATATGATAAGATAGGCGTCTAATGCAAAGGTTCAAGAGACCGGAAAACACAAAAGAAATAAAAGAACAATTGGAAATTGTTCCTGTGGAAGAAATTAAGGATGTATTAAAACTCACGGGAATTATAGATGAAGAACGTAAGGAGATGATTTGAGTGTATCAGAATCTTATCTTGGATTTCTCGGGTGCTCATTCATATCTAAAAGAGGGAGTGAAAACCGAGAAAATAGCGTATATTGATTGTACGGATATTACCGAAGCGAATATGTACTGTTCCGAAACTGCTGAACGAGATATTAAACGTAAAATTGCAAAATATGGTTATAGAGGGATTCATTTTCTTGACTCAGGTAACTACCACTATGTGACCAAATTTTTTTTGGAACAGATAAAAGAACCCTTTTCGCTGGTTTTGTTTGATTATCATGATGATATGAGACACAAGGCATTGTACGAATTTTCAGACTGTGGGAGCTGGGCCAGAGATATTCTTCTGAATCATCCGTATTTGCAACAAATGATTATTATTGGCCCGGAACAAAAACAGGCAGATGAGTTAAGTAATATAGAAGAAAGACTGGTCTGTATAAGCATTCAGGAATTAGAGAATGAAAAAGCAGAAAAAAAGTTAGAAAAGATTAAAAAGAATATTCCAGTATACATATCGATTGACAAAGATGTGTTATCAAATTCATATGCAGTGACAAATTGGAATCAGGGAAGAATGTCATTAGAAATGCTGGAAAATGTTTTAACCTTGTTTTTATTAAACGATAATGTCATGGGTGTAGATATCTGTGGAGAATATTCGCTCACAGATGGTACTTTTCGGGATTTTATGAATGCTGAAAAGGTTAATAAGAATGCAAATAAAGAGTTGTTTCACTATATCCGTTCATTTATTCAATGATGGATATGTCAAGGCGGAAAAGGAGATTAGATTATGAATAAGCAGGAGATTACATTAAATCGGAAAGGAAAAAGCTTGGAAATATACCCTTATGAACATCATGCAAAGTATTATGAAACAGATCAGATGGGGATTATTCACCATTCCAACTATATCAAATGGATGGAAGAAGCCAGAATGAATCTGATGGAACAGATTGGCTTTGGTTACAAGCAGATGGAAGCACTGGAGATTATCAGTCCGGTGGTTTCAATCAGTGTAGATTATGTCAGCATGGTCCGTTTCGATGATACAGTAGTGATTGAAACACGTATTACAAAATACAACGGTGTAAAAATGGAATTGGAATATGTGATGTATGATAAAACATCTGGGGATAAAAGAGCTACGGCAAAGAGTAGCCACTGCTTCTTGAACCGAAGCGGAACTCCGATATCCTTAAAGAGAATGTATCCGGAACTGGATACTAAGTTTTTTGAACTTAGGGGAGATGCTTATTAAAAATATGTATCCGGAATCAGATACTAATTTTTTGAATTGCGAGGTAATTCCGCATAGGAGGACAGGGTTGTTACACTATTAGTGTATTTTGGGTTATTCTAAGGTTACGATTTTATGCATTTTTAGCTATCCTAAGGCTACGATTTTATGCAATTTTGGCTATCTTAAGGTTGCGATTTTATGCATTTTTAGTTAAAATAGCATTACGATATTATGTAAGGAGGGCGCAAATGCTTGAAAGGAAGGCATATCAGGAGTTACTCGACTGGAAGAATAAACGAAAAAATGAAAATCTAAAAAAATGTCTTATTGTAAAAGGTGCAAGACAGGTAGGGAAGACATATCTTATTAAGAAATTTGGGGAAAAGGAGTATGAATCCTTTATTTCTATTGATTTTTATGAGCATCCCGAACTAAAAGCTATATTTGATGGCGAACTCACTTCTGAAGCCATATACAAAAGAATAAGTGCCAATATTCCAAATGTACAGCTGATTCCGGGTAATACTCTTATTTTTTTAGATGAGATACAGAGATGTGGTAATGCCAGAACGGCAGTTAAATTTTTAGCCGAAGATTTTAGATTTGATGTTGTGTCTTCGGGATCACTTTTAGGGTTATCCTATGGCATGGATGCTGATGATGAGGTTGAGGAGGTTGAATCAATACCGGTAGGCTACGAGATGCAGCTTACGATGCACTCTCTTGATTTTGAAGAATTCTTATGGGCTAATGGTTTTTCTAAAGATACGATACAAGACTTAAAACATTATCTTGGTTCAGAAGAACAGATTCATGAATCAATTCATATAAAGTACGAAGAACTATTTAGAGAATTTATGGTTGTTGGCGGAATGCCTGAGGTTGTAGCTGATTATGCTGTTCATAAAGATTTTAACAGAGTCTATGAAATACAATCTGCAATATTAAACGAATACAAAGATGATATTTCAAAGCATGCTAAAGGAAAGGAAAAACAGCATGTAAGACTATGCTATGATGCAGTCCCTAAGCAACTAGCCAAAGAATTAAAGAAATTCCAGTATTCGACAGTTGAAAAAGGGCAGACAAGAAGGAAGTATGGTGGAAGTGTTCAATGGCTGATTGATTCAAGCATGGTTAATCCTTGCTACAATATCTCAGAGCCATATATCCCATTAATGGCCAATGCGAAAGATGAACAGTTCAAGTTGTATATTAATGATACGGGGCTACTAACCTGTATTTATGGATTTGAAACTAAACGTTCCATACTAAATAATACAATTAAAGGCAATGCTCGTGGTGGATTATATGAAAATATAATCGCCGAATGTCTGGTAAAAAGAGGATATTCTCTCTATTATTACAAGCCTGATGATAATCATGAATTGGAATTTCTAATAGAAAAAGCCGGATCTGTAGTTCCAATAGAAGTTAAAGCAGGGAATAATGCTTCTATATCGTTAAATAACTTTATAAATGATTTTAAGCCGAGTGTTGCTTATAAGCTTACAGCAAACAGAAATGGAATAGTCGGTGTTAAGGAAACTCTACCTCATTATATGGTTATGTTTTTATAAAATAATTCTGCCTCATTTTCTGTATTGTTATAGAACAGATGAATGGTCAGTACAGTTTGCAACATGGAGACCGACATTTGACGTTTAATTTTAGGAAGTCTTAGAGGAGAAGTGGCTATGCCATTTAAAATAGTTCGAAATGATATTACAAAAATGAATACTGAGGCAATTGTTAATACTGCCAATGACCATCCTACAGTTGGCACAGGATGTGACTTTGCTGTATATAAAGCTGCCGGTTATGACGAACTTTTAAAGTACAGACAGGATAAGATTGGAATTGTGCAGGAGGGTGAAGCCTTTATTACTCCCGGGTTCAAACTTCAGGCTAAGTATATTATTCATGCAGTAAGTCCATTTTATATTGATGGAGAGCATGGTGAAGAGAGATTACTTCGTTCTTGCTATAGAAAAAGTCTTGCAATTGCTAAAGAAAACAATATTAAATCAATTTCATTTCCGCTGATTTCTACCGGCGGATTTGGTTATCCTAAAGAAGAAGGTATGCGTATAGCAGTAGATGAGATTAATGCGTTCCTTCTTACCAATAGGATGGATATCACCTTAGTTGTATTTGATAAAAAAGCAACAGAATTAGGTGAGAATATTTATCCTAAGTTACAGGCATACATTGATCATAATTATGTTCTTGAGAAGCATGATGAAGAATATGGGGACAGGTGCTTTAGTTCATATTGTGAGGATGAACCCGGATATTATGCCCGTGGTATAAGACGAGTTGAATTAGCAGAGCCAATATGCGAATCAATTGACATTTATGATGAATGTAAAGTGTCAATATGTGATGATGATGAAGATGTAGATAAACTTAATAAAATGTTAAATGAGCGATTGGCACATAAATCCGATACATTTTCTGAATATCTTCTTTATTTGATTGAATCTAAAGGTATGACGAATGTAGACGTATACAAGAGAGCCATCGTAGATAAAAGATATTTTGCGAAGCTTAAGAATAATAAGGATTTCCATCCTGAGAAGATTAAGGCACTTTGTCTTTGTGTAGGTGCGAAGCTGAATCTTGATGAAACAAAGGATTTACTTGCGAGGGCAGGATATGCTTTATCACCCGCAGATATGACAGATATTATCTTTTCTTTCTATATCGAACATAATCATTTTGATGTTATCGATATAGATATTCAGCTCGAAGAACATGGTCTTCCATGTATTATTTCATAAAAATCTAAGGTCGCACTTGATGCGACCTGTTTTTTTATCTTGTTGTATAAAATGAGTCCATAAGGTAGTTAATAAACAACGAACAAATACCAAGGAGGACAAATTTTATGCGTAAAGGTTTAACAGAAGTAGTATTTATTTTAGACAGAAGTGGTTCTATGAGCGGTCTTGAGGCCGATACAATTGGAGGCTTCAATTCGATGATTGAAAAGCAACGCAAGGAAGAGGGAGAAGCATATATTTCAACAGTGCTTTTTGATGATCAGTCAGAGGTCTTGTATGACAGAGTACCGGTAGGCAAAGTAGAACCTATGAATGAAAATCAGTATTATGTAAGAGGTTGTACAGCGCTTCTTGATGCACTTGGCGGAGCTATTCATCATATAGCTAATGTTCATAGGTATGCAAGAGAAGAGGACAGACCTGAAAAGACGTTATTCATCATTACCACAGATGGTATGGAAAACGCCAGCCGCAAGTATTCCTTTGATAAAGTGAAGAAGATGGTTGAGAGGGAAAAAGAAAAGTATGGATGGGAATTCCTTTTCTTAGGAGCAAATATTGATGCAATTGAAGTTGCCGGCAGATTTGGTATTGATGCTGATAGAGCAATTAATTATGAGTGTGACAAGGAAGGAACAGCTTTGAACTACAGAGTACTCTCTGAAACAGTTTCAGCAGTTCGTAGATCTAAGAGCAGGGTTGAAATGGAAGAAGCAGTATTTGCCTGCTGTGCACCGATTAGAGAGGATTACAAGAAGCGTCATAAATCTAAGAGGGTGTAATTCGCCTGATGCCATGACTATTTGATATAATCATGTTTTTTGTGATATTTTTATTGGTTCGTGCGTTTTATTATTAGAGGGGCACGGAGGATAAGGGATGAACGTCACAGAATATAATTCATGTGTAGACAAGTATTTGAAAATGGTATACCGAATTTCCTTTCATTATTTCGGAAACAGGGAGGATGCCGAGGATGTATCTCAGGATGTGTTTTTGAAGTTGTATTCCCACAATACAAAATTTGAAAGTGAAGAAGAACTAAAGGCATGGCTAATCAGAGTTACAACAAATACATGCCACAGTTATTTCAGAAATCCGTTTAGGAAAAGGAAAACCGAAATTGATGAAAAGGAAATTGAAAACATTGTCGGTAGCAGTTCGAGTGAACAGGAAATTATTAATAGGAAAGTTGTTATGGATGCGGTGATGTCTCTCCCTGAGCGCTATAGGATTGTTGTTTATCTGTATTATTATGAAGAATACTCAATTTGCCAGATCAGTAACACCCTGAATATTAAAGAGACAACAATCCAGACGCGATTATCAAGAGCGCGTGAAAAGTTAAAAAGTGTTTTGAAAGACTGTTTTCCGTGAAGAAAGGAGTTCACTATGAAGTTTACAGAAACGTACAAAGATATAATGAGTGATCTTCAGCCCTCTCCTGAGTTACAGGACAGATTGCAAATCAGACAGGAGGCAAAGAGTATGAGATTTACTAAGAAGAAGGCACTTATCGTGGCTGCCGCAGCATGTATGCTTATTGGAACAACCGTTTTTGCATCAGGAAAAATTGCTTCTTACAGAAGCTGGTCAGGTCCAAATGATGAGATTGCATCTTATGAAGACGCTGTATCTAAGTCAGGGGAAGTCGGAAGCACGCTTACTATTCCTGAGGCTTTTTCTAACGGATATACTTATGATTCGGCTAATACAATGGGCTTTCAGGGGCTTGATGAAAATGGAAATGTTATCGTTAACGGAACTGAATTGTGTGCAAGATATGTTAAGGATGCCATGCCGGAAATTAGCTTATTCGTCAATAAGTCATATGAGGATGAAGGTGAAATATATTCAGTTGATGAAAGAGTAATAGGAGATACAACAGTATACCTTAACGAGACAACATATAAATTTGTGCCAGAGGGCTATGAAATTACAAAAGAGGATGAGGAAAACATGAAAGACCCTCATTTTGAAATGTCATACGGCTCTAGTGAGGTCGAAATTAAGAATAACAGTGGAATCAGCTTCAATAAGGACGGAATTCACTATAATATGTTCGCCTGGGATGCTGATTTATCAGCGGATGAATGGTACGAAATGGCAGCAGAATTAATAGCCAACAAATAAAACAAATATGTGCCGTGGGGACGGTCCTTTTTGCCATGAGCAGCGCCCCTCTGCTACGAGGGGTATCTCTCTGGCGCAAATTAGATATTGTATCATTTATAAAATGCATGTACAATGGAATTACGAATAAAACTGTTCTTTAATCTTCATATTTGATAAGGCCTGTAATGGTTTAGATGGGTTGTTTATATAAAATTTGATCAGATTATGAAGCTAGTTTCGAGAGTCTGAAAGACCTCTCATTTCTTACATACTCAGTCGAGTGTCAAATTCCAACTTGATAAAATATACGGTGGATATGGTAAGATATTATATTTTATATTAACAGTAGTTGACATTATGTCGCATACGACATATATTTAAAGAGGAAATACATAATGATAGTTGAGTTTTATGACACAGAAGATGGAAAGTGTCCCTTACAAGAGTATTTAGATTCACTTGAACCTAGACTATTAGCAAAAACTTTAAGAACAATTGATTTACTTGAAACAAACGGAATATTTCTTCGCAAACCTTATTCGGAATATTTGGGTGATGATATTTTTGAACTTAGAACAAAGTATGGTTCCGATGTAACAAGAGTTCTCTTTTTCTTTATGGTCGGGAATAAAGCAATTCTTACAAATGGGTTTACAAAAAAGACACAGAAAACACCAAAATCTGAGATTGATATAGCAAAGAAATATAAAGCGGATTATGAGAGGAGACACCAGAGTGAGTAGTTACAAAGAATATAAAGAAAAAACACTAAATAAACCTGAGGTAAAGGCTGAATATGATGCTCTTCAGCCCGAATACGATATAATTCAAGCGATGATTGATGCAAGGACAAGTCAAAATATGACACAAAAGGAATTGTCAGAAATAACTGGTATCACACAAGCGGATATCAGTAGAATCGAAAATGGAACAAGGAATCCAAGTCTTGCTATGGTAAAACGGATAGCAGCAGGTCTAGGAATGCAATTAAGACTAGACTTTATCTCAATTCCAACAAAGCATTAAGGTGATATCGTTTGCCATGAGGAGTGTCTCTCTGGCTTGAGAAGGTTCAGCTTGTTCCAAATCGATAAAGCCTTAAAATCCTCCATAATGAGACAGCGTCTCTGTTGCAAACTGTGTTCCAACCTTCATTGCCTCATAAATGTCTCCATTTATCATGTGTGAACATACAAATCCCGCATGATAGCTATCACCACATCCGGTAGTGTCAATGATTTCTGTAACCTCATCAGCCGGGACGGCATACTTCTTACCGTTATGATAAGTTACACTTCCTTTGTCTGCTAAAGACATGTTAAACAGCCCGGAAAACTTCTTCGAGAAATCTTCAAATTTGAATAGGAGGTTTTTTTCTCCGCTTATCATAAAATAGTCAACGTAAGGGGCATATTTTTCCATGTTTGCAAAATCACGATATTCAAGAAAATCAACAGCGAGCTTAAAGCTACTTGATTTTTTCAAATCTATGATTTGCTTAAAGCAGCCTGCATAGAAATGAACAAAAACGACATCGGATTTCCTGACAAACTCAAGCTCATCCTGAGTAAGAAGCATCTTGTCAACAATATCTCCGGTCCATGAATCTTCTTTATAATATCTATCGCCATTCTGAGTAAGGTAAGTGCGATTATTTGCTGTGACTTTGTCCTTCTCAATTCTTACATGACTTACATCAATGTTTTTATTCGAAATAGAATCCATAATGCAGTCGGCATAAGAATCCTGACCTACTGCACCTAAAAGGGAAACTTTGATTTCGTCAAATCGTGACGCATGAGCAGCAAAATTAAGCGCCTCGCCGCCTGCACGCATTTCATTAGTTCCATCGAAAACATCAACGCAAAGACACGGAAGTGCCACTAATTTAATCACAAAATTATCCTCCTTAGAT
>CAYOGG010000041.1:0-10733 GCA_964403455.1 uncultured Bacteroidaceae bacterium
TATAAAGTGGCACAGGCGGACATCCCAAGCGGTGAGATTATGAAGTATTATATCAAGGAGAGTAATTACCTGGATAGACGTACTTCCGACTATCAGACACGTGTTACTGCTATCTGTCCTGTTATGATTCGTAATGATTTCGGAACTGAATCGACCCAGTATCCAATGTTTTGGCTTAATTATGATGAGATAAGTCCATATTTGGGACAGGCTTTAGTAATGACAAGCAGCTATAACAATACGACTAACATGTCATTGGATGATTACTTCGTGATGCATCAGTATGAAGGAGATATCTACAAGACTGCAAATCTGAGAAATCAGCCTATCGCTGAGTATTGTGAGAATGATACTTTGATTAAGATGGAACAACAATTGATTGAAAAGCAGCTGATTGACTTCGAGAAGAGTCTTTGGGGAACGGAAGATGATAAAAAGTCAATTTCCGAATCTATGAATAAGGACTCGAAGAAGAGCGAAAAAGAGTCTGTTAAGAGTTTGAAAACGGAAAAAGCTCCAAAGATTGAGAAATCGCCAAAGGCCGAGAAGATGCCCAAGGAGCCTCAAGCACGTGTTTCCGTTCGTAGGGGCAATCAATAGATAAGGTCGGAAATCCAACTTTTATATGATTTTAGATGTTTTTCAAGACAATTCATTACCTTTGCAAAGAAGTTGTTCCCGGATTTCTACTAATTATTTGTCTATCTAGTTTATGCTATGAGTGACTCTTTGGAACGGTTTCTAAAACAATCTAAATAAAATCTTTATGAAAAAATTATGCATCTTGTTTTGTAGCGCATTGATGGCAGTTTCCACTACATCTTTTGCTCAGACCACATTCGGTATCAGAGGCGGTCTAAACCTCGCGAACAGTGACATAACTTCAGTTACAGGTGAGTCTGTACAATCAAAAGACTCTTATACCGGCTTTTTCTTCGGCCCTGCTTTAGAATTTCAGATTCCTGTTATTGGAATAGGTATCGACGGTGCGATTCTTTATTCTCAGAGCGGTATGACTCTATCTCGGGATGAGGAGATGAAACAACAATATATAGCTGTTCCCGTCTCGCTGAAAGGCAGATTCGGACTGGGTAACATGCTGGCAGTTTTAGTTCATGTAGGTCCTCAATTTGACTTTAACATCGGTGATACGGAAAAATTCATTGAGAATTATTCCAATGGTGATCTGGGTAGGTTTACTTCAGAGAAAGTTGTAACTTCACTAAATGTGGGAGCCGGCGTGAGATTACTAAATAAGTTCGATGTCGAGGTAAACTATAATCTACCTCTTAAGGATAAGAGTACCTACGAGCAGTTTGCCGACGGTGTTACTATTGACAACTATAAAGATTTTAGCGCAGAGGTAAATAATGCCATCAGTCAGAAAATTCTTCAGGTTTCTCTTACTTACAGATTCTAAAAAACTATAACGGACAATGATGCTCTTTGCAGACGTCATATTGCCCGTTCCGCTGCATTCGCTGTTCACTTATAGTGTTCCGGAGGCATTGCGGCAGAACATATATCCCGGTTCCAGAGTTTATGTCCCGTTCGGGCGTAACAAAAGGTATACCGGGATTGTTTTTCGTGTTCATTCTGTCAAGCCCATAGAGTATGAGGTGAAGGATATAGAGCAACTTTTGGAAATCTCCCCGTCGGTTTTACCTAGTCAATTAAAACTGATGAACTGGATCTCCGAGTATTACTTATGTGCTATCGGAGATGTCATGAAAGCATTACTTCCTTCTGGCATGCGCCCCGACAAGGAAGAAGAGAGAGATGGTTATAAACCGAAGACTGAGGTTTTTGTCAAACTGAATGAAAACATTAATGTAGATTCTGTTAATGACATTATTATAGGTCTGAAGAAAAGATGCGCTAAACAGGCCGAGGCATTGGAATGCTTCATGAATATCTCCGGTCTGAGAGAGGAGAGTGAATTTCAGAAACCCATATCAAAACGCAATCTTCAGGAGAAGTGTAGCTCTGCTACCGCTATTGCCGCATTGGAATCTAAGAGTATTCTATCTTTTTACAAAGTCGAGGTAGGTAGAGTTCCGAGATTCTCAGAAAAACTAATACCTCCCGCAAGTCTGAATGATGCGCAACAAAAGGCGATGAAGGAGATTAAGGAGTGTTTCAAGACGAAAAATGTCTGTCTGTTACACGGCGTTACTTCCTGCGGTAAGACTGAGATTTATATTCATCTGATAAAGGAACAGCTGGAAAAGGGGAATCAGGTTCTTTATCTGTTACCTGAGATTGCACTTACTACTCAGATTATGTGGCGTCTGCAACGTGTTTTCGGAGACTCTATGTGTGTATATCACTCTCGATGCTCTGATGACGTACGTGTGGAAATATGGAATAAGCAGATTGGAGATGCTCCATACGGGTTGGTGCTGGGTGCCCGTTCCGCTGTAATGTTGCCTTTTAAGAAGTTAGGATTAGTAATAGTAGATGAAGAACATGAAACCAATTTTAAACAAGAGAGTCCGGCTCCAAGGTATAACGCGCGCAACACGGCCATCATGTTGGCATTATATGGCAAAGCCAAGGTTTTGCTCGGATCAGCCACTCCGGCATTAGAGAGTTATTGCAATGCAATTCAAGGGAAATATTGTTTAGTGACTATTTCCGAGCGATATTTAGATCTTCCTACTCCGGAGATTGAGGTTGTAGACATTGCCGAGATGAGACGTAAGAAGTATATGAATGGGCTGTTCTCTCCTCAACTGATAAATCATATAACCGATGCTCTTTCTGCAAAAGAACAGGTGATTTTGTTTCACAACAGACGCGGTTACATATCTATTGTAGAGTGCGATCAGTGTGGCTGGATTCAGAAATGTTCGCATTGCGACGTGAGTCTTACTTACCATAAGTCCAATAATGCATCAATATGTCATTATTGCGGCAGGAGTTACAGTATTCCTAAAGTATGTCCAAAATGTGGTGCTCGCGCTTTTCATGGGATGGGATTCGGTACAGAGCGTATTGAAGAAATGGTAAATATATTGTTCCCTCAGGCTCGTGTAGCACGACTTGATATTGATTCGGTGTCTACTAAAGGCCGGTATGAAGAGATTTTGGAGGATTTTCAGAATGGAAGAACGGACATTCTGATTGGTACACAGATGGTATCCAAGGGATTGGATTTCAACAATGTAAGTGTAGTGGGCATACTTCAAGCAGATCAGATGTTAAACTTCCCCGATTTTCGCGCTGAAGAGAGAGCTTATCAATTGATGACTCAGGTATCCGGAAGGTCAGGACGCAGACATCGCCGGGGACTGGTAGTTATTCAGACAAAAGATCCGGCTCAGGATGTTTTGACTAAAATGACAGGAGGTGACTTCAAGTCTTTCTTTACAAGTCAGATGATTGAACGTAAGTCTTTCTTTTATCCTCCATATTCACGCCTTACGGCAGTATGGTTGAAAGGAAGAGATGAAAAGATATTGGATGAGGCAGCAGAATTGCTTGCCAATCATCTGATTAACCTATTTGGAACTCAGATGGTTTTAGGACCTGACGCACCGACGGTTGCAAGAGTACAATCTTTGTATATGAGAAAGTTGCTGATTAAAACGAGACTCTCGACCTCTTTTGTAGAGATCAACGAATCTCTGCTGAGAACTGCAAAGATGGTTGAAAACGATGTCAGATACCACGGAATCAATATCTTCTTCGACGTGGACCCCGTTTAAAACGTTCCATATCGGTCTCCGGCTTTAACTCGGGATAGCTGATACGTGTATGATACATGGTCTTAAGCTTTTCTTTAAAGACCTCTTTTATCTCTACTATTTCCTTGAATGTCAGGGGGCTGTCTTTAAAGAAGCCTTCACTTAACTGTGTGTCTATTATCTTATCCACCAATGTTCCTATGCTTTCTTCGGTATATTCAATAAGACTGCGTGAAGCCGCTTCTACGGAATCGGCCATCATGAGAATGGCTGTCTCTTTTGTAGTCGGATTGGTTCCTGTATATCGGAATCGAGAAGGATCTGCAACTACATTGGGATTATTCTGTTGATACCTGACATAGAAGTATTTTGCGATTCCCGAACCGTGATGTGTTACTATGAAATCACGGATGGCATCAGGAAGACCGTACTTGTCGGCCAATTTTAGTCCTTCATCTACATGTCTGATGATTACACCGGCGCTCTCTTCCGGTTTGAGCTTCTCATGCGGATTGGTTCCGTTCTGATTCTCTACAAAGAATGGAGGATTGACCAACTTTCCAATATCGTGATAGAGAGCAGCGGTACGTACCAATTGTGCACTTGCTCCTACTCTGTTGGCAGCCTCGGCAGCTAAAGTGGAGACTTGAATGGAATGCTGAAAGGTTCCCGGAGCATTCTCCGCCAATTCTCTTAGCAGGGGTTGATTGAAGTTTGAGAGTTCTATCAAGGTTACGTTTGAGGTGAACCCGAAAGACTTTTCAATGATAAAAAGAAGCGGATATATGAGCAATAATAATACACAATTTATAGCGAACATTATGTACATCATATAATCAATCTCTTTTATACTCTCAATCTGCATTAACTGCATTGATGTCCAGATAATGCAATAAGAGAGAAATATTAACAACGTGGTTCGCAAAAGCTGTGAACGCTGTGACAATTCACGAAGACTGTATATTCCTGTAAGTCCGGCAACAGACTGCAACAAGACAAACTCAAAAGACATCTGAACGACAACTGAACAGATTAATATGTGTATCAGATAACTGATAAAGGCTGTTCGGGAATCTAAAAAGATATGAAACAAGACAGCAAGCATGGCACTTGGAAGTATGAATATGCTCCAAGTGGCATATTCAACATACAAACAGGTTACTATAGTGAATAGGGTAATCGAACCGAAAATAAAGATAAGTTTACTACGACTGTCAATATTGTCTGCTCTATATATTAATAAGTAAAAATAGAGTAGTGTCAACAGAAGCGATACCAAGAGAAACTGCCCGGTCCAAGTGAAGAGCTGAAACCTTTTTGACTCGGTCTTGGCTGTAATTACTTTTACATATGATTTTATTATCTGATATGTGTTTGCATCAATGATTTCTCCGTGATCGATAATCTTCTGATCAGCCACCACCATTCCTTTGTATTGAGAAATCTGATTCTCCTGAGCTGTAAGATCCGCTTTGGATTTGGTAATATCATACACCATATTAGGCTGTATGAAATCCTCGAGATTGAACTGAAGCAAATAATACCTGTCATTATCAGGCATATCTACCGATGTAAGATACTGATAGGCTGTTTTCTCATTGCGTACCGACTTGATAGACAGGAAACTGGATGAATTGCCCGAGTATATGCGAAGATGGGATGCCTTAGAGTTCCCCAATAACCCTTCTGCATCAGAAGAGATTATTCCTCCTTTATATATATCCTGCAAACGAGTTCGTAAAGCTACATACGTATTAATGGAAATTTTGTGACGCAATGTATTGGTATACAACGATTCAAAACCACTGATTACACGTTTAGCAACTGCAGTATCATAACTGAAATATGGTGAGAAATTGTCTCTAAGGCTGTCTATCTCATTTTTGAGATCTTCTTCACTCTTTTCAATTGAGAAACTGAAAGGTGCAATAAGTTCATTATAGGTCCATGGTTTGCCTTGTGAGAATTCATAATGACGTAAACGGTTCTTGGGCATAGAATAGACAATCAGAACAACAGCTATAAATGCCAGAAAAAGCATGAAATTCTTATTGTTCTTCAAAAATCCTTGACTCATGTTATTTTTTGCCATATCATGTAGTATTACTTTGAAGAGATAAAAGTACAAAAACTTTTCATTCTATTCTTTTATGAATTACTGATAGTAATAATATTGTTTCCATATCACCGAAAAAAGAATTAGTTTTGCAAGGTTTTTCAAAAAATAGCCGCAAAACTATGGCAGAAAATGTTTTAAACGGTCGTCGAGTTAGGGTGCGTTTTGCACCGAGTCCTACAGGTCCTCTACACATAGGAGGTGTACGTACGGCTCTTTATAACTATCTTTTTGCTCGTCAGCATGACGGAGATTTGATTTTCAGAATTGAAGATACGGACACCAACAGGTTTGTGCCCGGGGCCGAGAAATATATCTTGGACGCTTTCGAATGGCTGGGTATAGAATTTGATGAAGGAGTCTCTTTCGGCGGCAAGTACGGACCTTACCGTCAGTCGGAGCGCAAAGAGATCTATAAGAAATATGTTGATCTGCTGCTTGATGCAAAAAAGGCTTATATTGCTTTCGATACTCCGGAAGAACTTGATGCAAAGAGAAACGAGATTCCTAATTTTCAATATGATGCCTCTACACGTATGCAGATGAGGAACTCTCTTACTATGACCAAATCAGCCGTGGATGCATTGATAGCAGAAGGAAATCAATATGTTGTTCGTTTTCTGATTGAACCGGGTCGTGAGGTGACGGTTGATGATATGATTCGCGGTAAGGTGATGATAAACTCTTCCATATTGGACGATAAGGTTCTATATAAATCTGCCGATGAGCTACCTACTTATCATCTGGCCAACATAGTAGATGATCACCTGATGGAGATCTCTCATGTGATTCGCGGTGAAGAATGGCTTCCTTCAGCTCCACTTCACGTACTTCTGTATGAGGCTTTCGGATGGAGCGATACAATGCCTCAGTTTGCACATCTGCCGTTGCTGCTTAAGCCTGAAGGAAACGGAAAACTCAGCAAACGCGACGGAGATCGTTTAGGATTCCCGGTATTTCCATTGGAATGGCATGATCCGAAGACCGGCGAGGTTTCTTCAGGGTATCGTGAGAAAGACTATCTACCTGAGGCAGTAATAAATTTCCTGGCTCTGTTAGGCTGGAGTCCGGGCAATGATTTGGAGATGATGTCCATGGATGAGATGGTTCCCCTGTTTAACATCGAAAAATGCAGTAAGGCAGGTGCCCGTTTCAATTATCAGAAATTAGTTTGGTTCAACCACGAATATATAATGCGGAAATCCGATGACGGAATAGCAAGTCTATTCATGCCCGTATTGGAAAAGCATGGTATTTATATCTCATTGGAACGCGCTTCTCAAGCTGTAGGACTGATCAAAAACCGTGTTAACTTTATTGGTGAACTTTGGGACAACGGCTATTTCTTTTTTAAGGCTCCTACCGAATATGAAGAGAAATCCGTAAAAAAATGGTGGAAAGAGGATGCACCTAAAACAACTGCCGAATTGTGTGATTTCATTGAAGCCGAACCTGATTTCAGAAGTGAGGTTCTGGAACCCAAAGTTATGGAATGGATAGCATCCAAAGGCTATGCTGTAGGTAAGGTGATGAACGCACTACGTGTTACATTAGTCGGAGCTGCTATGGGACCGCATATTTTCTTAATAACGGATTTCATAGGCAAGGAGGAAACGCTGAGACGTGCGAGATGCGCCATAACTGCTATTCACTAATAATCGAACAATGCTTTTATACTCTATAGGAATAGGGTTTTATGCCCTTGGCGTCCATATCGCCACAATTGCCAACAAAAAAGCCCGTCTGTTAGTCAAAGGGCATAATCATATTTTCGATACTCTTAAAGAGAAAGTTGACAAGGATGCAAAATATCTTTGGTTTCATGTATCCTCACTCGGCGAATTCGAACAAGCACGTCCTTTGATGGAGTTTATTCATGCCAATCATCCTGAGTGTAAGATTCTGCTGACGTTCTTTTCACCTTCGGGATATGAGGTTCGCAAAAACTATCAGAACGCTGACATAGTATGCTACATACCTTTTGATATCAGCATGAACGTAAATAGGTTCTTCAAATTGATAAACATTGAGAAGGCCTTTTTCATCAAGTACGAGTTTTGGCCGAATTTCCTTCGCGGTCTGAAACAACGCGGCATAAAGGCATACAGTGTCTCTTCTATCTTTAGGGACAATCAGTCTTTTTTCAGATGGTACGGCAAGATTTATTCAAACTGTCTTAAAACCTTTGAACATCTTTTCGTTCAGGACCGTCACTCTAAGGATTTGTTGGCAGGTTTAGGCATTCACAATGTTTCTATTGTCGGTGATACGCGTTGTGACAGAGTATTGGAGGTTGCTGCAGAAGCAAAAAACGTTCCTGTTATAGAGACTTTTGTAAACGGCAATCCTACTTTCATTGCCGGCAGTTCCTGGCCGCAAGATGAATCCTTGTTTATTCCTTATTTTGAGAAGAAACCGGATTGGAAACTTATTATTGCACCTCATGAGATTGATGAAAGCCATCTGAAACAGATTGAGTGCCTTTTTTCGGAGAGAAAATCCATCAGATTGTCACAAGCCACAAACGAAAATGTAGGAAACTACAACTGTCTTATCATCGACTGTTTCGGATTGCTGTCTTCAATATACAGATACGGTCACATCGCCTACATCGGAGGAGGTTTCGGCGTAGGTATTCACAATGTTTTGGAAGCTGCAGTTTTCAATGTTCCCGTTATATTCGGACCTAACAATAAACGTTTCCGCGAAGCCCAAGAACTTCTGCGACTGAAAGGTGGATTTGAAATTACAGACGCCTATTCGCTACAAATACTAATAGATAAGTTCATAAGCGATCCTAATTTCCTGAAAAAGGCAGGAAAGAATGCCGGTGAATATGTACGCAAAAACAAAGGTACTGCGAATCAAATTCTGCATGATGTAGGTCTATAACATAATCACAAGACAAATAGAAGCCGGAATATTTTTTATCCCGGCTTTTTTATGCAGTCAATAATGTTTATTGCGGCTTTACGAGCTTGAGAATGTTGAAATTGACGTGGGACATTGTATATACGCCCCTCCCTTATAAACTTTGAGCCGGTTTGTTTGAACCAAAATGATACTTCTTGGGAAACACATTCACTTCGAATAGACAACACCCATTCAAAGTCACATGGCCTGGCTTGCGCACCGGACTCGCCGCCTGCAACAACTTGCTCTATCCATGTACCGATGTGGTACGGACTTAAGTCTATTTTTTCCAGGAGAGGTTCACATATTATTATTTTGTGCTTTATGGGAGCAAGTTCATATAATGGCAAACGATAATCAGCCATCTCTTGATTCTCTACCGTGCAACAGATGGTTACATTTTCATAACCGTTACCCCAATCCGATGGTAGAGATTCATAGAAACGGTCTATTCGTTTTGTAATCATCATAAAACGCAAATCGCGACGTTCACGTATCATATTCCAGGCTTCTTTGCGCCACTCATCAGCATCGGCGACAAAGAAATCGGAAGTGAAGCAGGTATAAACGAGCGTACCCGACGGCACCTTATATTCTCCGTTCTTTTTTCGGCGAACAGGCAAATCGAAGTTCTTTGTCTTTGTTACAACGGAACTGTCAATGTCTCTTTTTGCATCACCACGATAGACATAGCAATGCTTGCACCCCTGGCTAAGCTTGTGACAGCCGTGCCAAAGGTTCCATAGGACCGAACCTTTCTCTATTCCATTTGTAGGCATACAATCTTCGTGCAAAAATACTCTTGAATTTAATCGGATTCCAATTTCATCACTCTAACGGGAGAATCACTCCCGACATCAAGTTTAGGACAGGTGGTAATTATATCACAGTCAAAAAAACCGCATTTTGACATTACGCGGCCTGAAGAAGGATTGTCGATGAAGTATGTACCCCAAAGTGCCGTGAATCCTTTTTCGTTAAAGCAATAATCAATCAAAACCTTCAGGGCTTCGCTGCAGATTCCTTGGTTCCAAAAGGGTCTCGCAATCCAATAGCCGACTTCCGCTTCTCTAGCACCTATCTTAATGTTCGAACATTCAGGAGGCAGATACCCAATACAGCCGATAGCCTCAGACGAATCCTTCAGTTGAACCGCCCACATGGTATCGCAATTAAATATTGTTTTTATGATATTAAGACTCTCATCCAATGATTTATGCGGAGGCCAACCGGCACGTGGTCCCAAATCCGGATCGGAAGCATATTTATAAAGAGCCGGACCATCACTATCCTCCCAAGAACGGAGGATCAGTCTGTCTGTATATAATCTGTTCATCTTATGTAATCAATTTGATTAAACTGTCATTGCAAAATTACAAATATAAAACATCTGAATTGTAGATAAAACCTCCTTAAGTGTTGATTATTACTCAGGAAGTATTAATACCTTTGATTACAAATAGAAAATATATTACAGATAGCTCAAAAGAAATCAATAATATGGAATTACAGTCTTCTGATTCGACAAAGGGATTCAATAACAATTGTTATTTATATGTGTTAGACACTATGGCCGACTGGGAGATTGGCCATATTACGGCAGAACTGAACAGTGGAAGATTTCTAAAAGATGGTAAAGTCAATATTACCAAAGTTTCCAATACCTCAAATTCCATAACCTCTATGGGCGGAATGGAAATCAAGGTTGATCTAAAGCTGTCTGATGTAAAATTTGAGACGGGCGATTTACTGATTCTTCCGGGCGCAGAGACATGGATGGAGGAAGTACATTGTCAAGTAATCGGAATGGTTGAAGGACTTCTGAAAAAGGGCGTAATTGTTGCTGCGGTTTGCGGAGCTACAATTGCATTGTCATACGCCGGAATCTTGGATAATAGAAAGCATACGAGTAATGGGAAAGGCTTCCTGGAAATGGTTTGCCCAACTTACAAAGGAAGCACCAACTATATTGACACTCCTGCAATTTGTGACGGCAATCTAATTACCGCTTCCGG
>CAYOGG010000042.1:0-10477 GCA_964403455.1 uncultured Bacteroidaceae bacterium
GTAAAGAAGGAGACAAGCCATTTAGTAAGGATGGAGAGAGACGTTCAACTCCTAGAACTTTCTCCGGCCCCAAACTTGGAGAACATAAACCGACAGGTAGAATTAGAAACAGAAACAATAAAAAAGATTAACTATGAATATCTTGTTGCTCGGTAGCGGAGGCAGAGAACATGCACTTGCATGGAAGATAGCTCAAAGTAAACATACCGATAAACTATATATTGCTCCCGGGAATGCGGGAACAGCCCTTGTAGGCGAGAATGTTGCTATAAAAGCAACTGATTTCATTGGAATCAAAAAATTCGTACTTGAAAATAGTATCGAGATGGTTATTGTAGGACCCGAAGACCCACTGGTTGAGGGTATTTATGACTATTTTAAAAATGATAGTTCAATTAAATCGATTCCTGTAATAGGACCGTCTAAAGCGGCCGCACAGATGGAAGGCAGTAAAGATTTTGCCAAACATTTCATGCAACGTCACGGTATACCGACTGCAGCATACAAGACTTTCAACGGAGATCAATTGGAAGAAGGGATACGTTTCTTAGAGACTCTTCAAGCTCCATATGTACTTAAAGCCGATGGGCTTTGTGCCGGAAAGGGAGTTCTGATACTGCCCACTTTGGACGAAGCAAAAAGTGAACTGAAAGAGATGCTGGGTGGTATGTTCGGCGGAGCTTCCTCAAGAGTCGTGATTGAAGAGTTCCTTAGCGGTATAGAGTGTTCCGTTTTTGTTATTACAGACGGTACACATTATAAGATATTACCTGAAGCAAAAGACTATAAACGTGTGGGCGAACATGATACAGGTCTGAACACCGGTGGTATGGGATCGGTTTCTCCGGTACCTTTTGCTACCGAAGAATGGATGTCAAAAGTTGAAGAACGCATTATTCGCCCTACGGTCGACGGCCTTAAATCGGAAGGACTGGAATATAAAGGCTTCATATTCTTCGGACTTATCAATGTCAAAGGAGAACCTATGGTTATTGAATATAACGTACGCATGGGAGATCCGGAGACAGAGACTGTAATGCTACGATTGGAAAGTGACATTGTGGAACTTTTCTTGGGAGTTGCAGCAGGGAATCTCAATGAAAAATCATTGAAAATAGACAAGCGTTCTGCAGTATGTGTGATGTTAGTTTCCGGAGGATATCCCGGAAATTATGAAAAAGGGTATATAATTACCGGCTTAGATGATGTAAAAGACAGCCTTGTATTCCATGCCGGGACAAAATTCGATGCAGAAGGTAATGTTATCACTGCAGGCGGACGTGTCATTGCAGTCAGTTCATACGGACAGAACAAGGAAGAAGCTCTCGCTCTTTCTTTTGCCGGTGCACGTAAAATCAAATTCACCGACAAACATTTCAGAAGTGACATAGGAAAAGACTTGTAAACCACATTTGGTTATAAATTTTGCTTTGCTTACCTTTGGGACTCAATCAAAAAAACTCTGAAACATCAGATATGAATTACAAATTGTTAAACAAAATCGTCGGCTGGTTAGTTTTCGCAATAGCTGCATTCACTTACTGCATGACTATTGAACCTACAGCCAGCTTCTGGGATTGCCCGGAATTTATTACAACCGGTTATAAACTTGAAGTGGGCCATCCCCCCGGAGCTCCCATATTTATGCTCACCGCAAATTTGTTTTCCCACTTTGTAAGTGACCCCTCCAAGGTTGCCATGATGGTGAATATTATGTCTGCACTGCTCAGTGCTCTCTGTATCCTATTCCTATTCTGGAGCATCACATATTTAGCAAAAAAACTTGTTGCAGGAAAAAACAGTCCTGACGTTTGGCAGACAATAACCATTCTAGGAGCCGGTTTGGTAGGTGCATTGGCATATACATGGAGCGATACTTTCTGGTTCAGTGCGGTTGAAGGAGAGGTTTATGCATATTCCTCATTCTGTACGGCAATCACATTCTGGCTCATTCTTAAATGGGAAGAATCCAGCGAAGAACCTCATAGTGCACGATGGTTAGTCTTAATTGCATATTTTATCGGCATATCTGTAGGCGTTCACCTATTGAACCTACTTTGTATAACTGCCATTGTACTGGTTTACTACTTTAAGAAATCTGAGAATCCAACGACTAAAGGTGGAATTTTGGCTTTTTGTTTGTCAGGTGTTATGATTGCTGCCGTTCTTTACGGTATTGTTCCGGGAATCGTAAAGGTAGGTGGCTGGTTTGAGTTACTCTTTGTAAATGGCTTTGGACTTCCTTTCAATACCGGACTTATCACATACGTCATACTACTCGTAGCATCAATCGTTTGGGGAGTATATGAAAGTCAGAAAGGAAACTCCAAGAAAGCAATGAACATTTCGTTCATTACTACCCTCGCATTGACCGGAATTCCGTTCTACGGTCATAAAGGAGGTGGTATACTCTTCGGTTTAGCAACAATTATTGCAGTTGCATTCTACCTCTTTTATAATGGAATTGCCGAAAAATTCAAACCGTCACCCAGAGTACTGAATACCATTATGCTTTGCGTAATGATGATTACCATAGGTTATTCTTCTTATGCGTTAATAGTTATACGTTCTACTGCAAACCCTCCAATGGATCAGGACTCGCCTGAAGATATTTTCTCTCTCGGAGACTATCTGGCACGTGAACAATACGGTTCGAGACCTCTTTTTTATGGACAGACTTATGCCTCTCAATTGGCATATGAGGTTAACGGCAATATGTGTTCTGCAAAGTTAACTCATAACGGGAAATTGTATGGTAGAAAAGAAAAGGCCAATGCTAACGAGAAGGACGTATACTACGTAAAGGACGATAAAGTAGAGTACGTTTACGCTCAGAACATGCTTTTCCCACGTATGTATAGTAGTGATAGCCGTCACATAAGTCAATACAAACAGTGGTGCGGCGGGATTAAGGGAAAAACCGTAATGTACGATAATTGCGGACGTAATATGACATTAACCATACCCACCCAGATGGACAATCTTAAGTTCTTCTTCAGGTATCAGGTTAATTTTATGTACGTTAGGTATCTTCTTTGGAATTTTGTAGGACGCCAGAATGATCTGCAGGGTAGCGGAGAAATAGATAAGGGCAACTGGATCACAGGTATTAATTTTATTGACAAACTTATTATCGGTGGAGACCAGCGTTTACTTCCCGACTCCATGAAAGGCAAGGGACGTAACGTTTTCTACGGTCTGCCATTCTTACTTGGTATTATAGGACTTATATGGCAATTAGGAAAGGATAAGGAGGGAAAGAATCAATTCTGGGTAGTATTCTCTCTATTCTTCATGACCGGATTGGCTATTGTGGTTTACTTGAACCAGACTCCGCTACAACCGCGTGAACGTGACTATGCTTATGCCGGTTCTTTCTATGCTTTTGCAATATGGATTGGACTGGGAGTGGCGGCTCTATCCGAATACTTAAGGAAATTGATGGGAAATAAGGCATCTGCTGTCGTTGCGGTATTGGGATGTCTTATTATACCGATTCAAATGGTAGGACAAACATGGGACGACCATGACCGTAGCGGCCGTTATACCTGTCGCGACTTCGGTCAGAACTACCTGAAAACACTGCCTAAAGATGGCAATCCTATCATATTTACAAACGGTGACAATGATACATTCCCTCTTTGGTACAATATTGAGACGGAGGGATTCCGCACAGATACACGTGTCTGCAATCTGAGTTATCTACAGACGGACTGGTATATCGACCAGATGAAACGTCCTGCTTATGACTCTCCTGCCTTACCAATCTCATTTGAACGTATAGACTACGAAACAGGCACAAACGATTACATTGATATTCGTCCGGAGTATAAAACTCAGCTTATAGAACGAGCAAAGGCTGAAGGCATCAACAATGTAGATGAATTATTTGAGTTGAATTACGTATTGAATTTTTGGATCAAGAAACAAAAATCCATACCCTCCGATACTATCTGGTTTAGGCTTGACAAGGATGCAATTCTGAAATCCGGGATGATGATACCCTCTGAGTTCAGAGGAGCAACCGATGAGGAAACGAAAGCCAAAATGCCCGATAAAATGTATATCAGTTTGAAGGGCAAAAGAGTACTACTCAAACACGAGATAATGATATTAGACATGATTGCCCATGCCAATTGGACCAGACCACTCTACTTTGCTACCACAGTAGATAGCGACAATTTCCTCAATTTAGGACCATACTTGGTTCTTGAAGGATTGGCATACAGAATCACGCCTTTCAACTATAGAGATTTAGGTTACGGCCAAAGCAAGGAGATGGGCGTTGCTGTAGATACTCAAAAGATGTATGATAATCTGATGAGCTTCAAATTCGGGGGGCTTGACAATGAAAATGTATATCTTGATGAAACTGTGCGTAGAATGTGTTACTCACACAGACGCATATACGCGCAGTTAGCCTTAGCATTGATAAACGAAGGGCAAAAGGATAAAGCATTGAATCTCCTCAATAAATTGGAGACAGAGATGTCGCCAAAGGCAATACCTCATGACGTTCTCTGTTATTCGACTGAAATTGCCAAAGCTTATATAATTCTTGGAGAGAAAGAAAAGGCTTTATCAATCCTTACTCCTATTGCTACAGACTACCTAAAGAAGATGGAATGGTATCTGTCAATGGACAATAAACAGCTTGCAGCAAACGCCGGAGATTTTAAGGATGTAGTCGAAACATTGTATAATTTTGTGTTATCTCAGATGGAAGCTGCCGGTATGGATAAGAAGACATTACAGGATACATTGATTGCCTTCGATAACATGTACGGAGAATTTAAGAGTAGAGTATAGTTCTTGACAGAAGATGTTCTTAGAACAGCCCACGCCAATATTAAACAAGATATACCCGAAAGGGGTCTTCCGGAAAAATCCGGAAGACCATTCGGTTTATCTGACTTTTGACGACGGTCCAATCCCGGAGGTTACACCATGGCTACTCGAACAGTTAGACAAATATGAAATCAAAGCAACATTCTTTGTTGTCGGCGATAATGTCAAAAAAAACCCGGAGCTTTTCCAGCAGATATTGGATCATGGGCATCAAGTAGGCAATCATACCTTCAATCATGTAAGAAGTATGTATATGCGTACTCCAGACTATATTGACAATGTAAAAAAATGCGACCGTTATTTCAAGACCAGGCTATTCAGGCCGCCACACGGCATCATGAGAAGATGGCTTTATCGATATATGCTCAAGGACTATGATATTATCTTTTGGGATGTCATAACACGTGACTACAACACCAAGCTAAGTGGAAGAAAGGTACTGCGCATAGTGAAGAGATATACCCGCAACGGCTCAATTATAGTCTTCCATGACTCTCTGCGAAGTGAGAAGAATCTCAAATATGCACTTCCAAGAGCCATTGATTGGTTGAAAAGTGAAGGATATGAATTCAAGCTTGTATGAGAACATCATCAGACAATATAGAACAAAAGATTAAAGCCGAAGCGTTACGCCTCGGCTTTTCTTACTGTGGCATCAGCCGCGCTGAAGCTGTCTCAGAAAAAGATATTCTCTTTATGGAAGGTTGGATTTCCGAAGGCTGTCAAGCAGATATGTCATATCTGGAACGCAACAAAGAGAAACGATATAATCCGCAGTTACTCTTCGAAGGCACAAAAAGCATCATATCGGTAGCTTTAAATTATTATACTGAAGATAGAGTACTCAACAAAATAGATGTCGCAAAATTTGCTAAGGTTAGAGACTATCACACAGTGATGAAAGAGAAGCTTCATGAACTATTAAATTTCATCTCCCTTTTGAGTGTGCACGACGAACCTCTCTGCGGACGATGCTTCTGCGACTCAGCACCCGTAATGGAACGTTATTGGGCATGGAAATCCGGAATGGGATGGATCGGTAGGAACCATTGTCTCATCATTCCTAACTTAGGCTCTTATATTGTCCTTGGAGAGTTGTTCCTAAATATAGAGCTCAATGCTGACGAACCAATCACCGGCAATTGCTTGGAATGTAATAAATGCCTACAGACCTGTCCTACGGAAGCTCTCTCATATTCGAATGAAGAAGGTACATCACACTTCGATGCACGAAAATGTCTCTCTTTTCATACCATTGAGAGCAAAGAGAGAATTCCGGATATTTACGGCAAAAAATTAGATGGAATAGTCTTCGGATGCGACAAGTGCCAGAGTGTCTGCCCTCATAACAACAACGTTCCACAATCGACAGTATTCAGCCTGTTGCCTTTTTTTGCCGACAACAATCCGAAAATACTTCAGAGGATGTCTGAAGAAGAGTTCAATATAGAATTCAGTGAATCAACAATAAAAAGAGTCGGATATAATAAACTGAAACAGAGTATTGAAAGTCAGATATAGAATTCACTCGCAAATGGCTATACAGATAGCATCCTGAACCTTTCTTGAAGGAGCCATCTTAATCGCACCCCCATTCATAATACAAAAAGCGAATTGCCTGCCGTCTGCCGCCTCTGCATAACCGGCCAGAGTACATGAACCGGTAACGGATCCTGTTTTTGCATGAATCTTGCCGATAGTTTTTGATGTTCCGAGACGACCTCGCAAAGTTCCATCCATTCCTGAAACAGGAAGACAATCATACATAACATTATACAAAAGAGAATTGTTATAAATGTGTTTCAACATATCTACCACCAAAGAAGAAGAGACATAATCATACATTGACAAACCACAGCCGTCTGCTATATTAAACGACACCTTATCATTTTTAAGGGTTCTTCTAATAAACAATTCCTCATAATCGGCAGCATCTTTGAAAGATACGCCATTCGGTTTGGCGAGTCGTCCCAATTGTAAGAA
Organism: uncultured Bacteroidaceae bacterium; assembly: GCA_964403455.1. Taxonomy (GTDB): domain Bacteria; phylum Bacteroidota; class Bacteroidia; order Bacteroidales; family Bacteroidaceae; genus Colenecus. Next base: position 6,832 of record CAYOGG010000042.1, read on the forward strand.
CATTGCCTCTGCATAAAGATTATTGCTCTCTTTCAATGCCTCATACATTATGGGTTTTAATCCGTGAGAAACAGTTACAATGGTCTTTGCACTGGAAGGACATTTACCCCAGGCGAAATTCTCTGCAATGATTCCATAATCCGAAAGATACTCCTTAAACAATGAAAAAAAGAAATCCGCCGAACCTACAATACTTAATTCCGTTGCTTGAGTTTTGGTACAATTTCCCGAAACGATTATTTTATTATCATTTTTAATCCAATCGCGACTGATAGTCAACGGCCCTAAAGTATTATCCTTGGTCAATGCCGTATTGATTACCCGGACAAACTTGTTGGTAGGATAAACACTTACAGTAGGAGCCTCACCTTTAGAAGTAGGCTTAACACTAACTCCTACAAAACCCTCATGAACCATCAATGGAGATATATACGGTTGAAAACTGGAAGGAGCATCATCCCAACACCAACCGGATCCCCAATGAATGGAATCCATAATGGTAACATCTGCAATGACCGATCCGTTGATCCTTTTTATTCCTGCATTTGCCAAATTTATAATCATTCCACGCATATCCTGTTCCATAAAAGCAGGATCAAGACCTCCCACCACATAAAGATCACCATGCAAAGTACCGTCCGCATCAACAGTTCCGGTTATACAGAGTTTAGTATCAAAAGAGAAATTGGAACCCAGACAAGACAACGCCGTTGTCGAAGTCAGAATTTTCATAACAGAAGCCGGACGACAGAGAACATCCTTCCTATAACCGTATATGCAAGTATCGTTTGTAAGATCATAAACTACAATACTTGCATCAGTACCTTCAGGCAACTGATTCTTTACTATGCTGTCTATCTTATCGCATATCTCAACATTATCCGTCGCCAAAACACTTCCGATACACAACAGCATCAATACCGTAAGCACAGCTTTTCTACTCTTCTCCGATTTCATCAAAACCACAATTAATAAGATGCTGACGCATCAAAACCCTCATTTTTCAATTTACTCACAATACCATCCAATGTCTCAGGGGATACCTTCTCTAACGTTTTGATCGGAGTCTCTCTATCTATAGTATAAATCATCACCTTTTCGGGACCGATTTGTTTCAATACCTCAATCCAGGGCAATACATATCCGTCTCCGGTGTTATCAATATCTATACCGTCTAAAGAACCTCTCATAAACATAGTCTGAATAATGACATGACCCTTGAAAGACTTCAATCTGTCAATAATCTTATTCAGATCATATCTGCCAACCGGTTTATCTACCTTCTTAATATACTCAATATCGACAGTATCCAACTTCTGAATATTATTGTCAATTCTCATCAGAGCCTTGAATACTGCATCGTCTATCACTCTCGTCGCATTACTGAGAACACTTACCTTTGCATCCGGGAAAAACTCGTCACGCAACGCTATAACGTCATCCACAATACCCGCAAAATCAGGATGTGCCGTCGGTTCGCCGTTTCCTGCAAATGTCAAAACATTAGGATGAGGACCTTGAGCCTTCATCTGCTGCAATCGCATACGAAGAGAATCTCTCACCTCTTCTCGCGATGGACGTTTGAGATGAGTATGATGCTCTGCATTTCTGCCGCATTCACAATAAACACAATCAAAAGTACAAATCTTACCGTCTCCGGGCATCAGATTAATGCCAAGAGAAACACCCAATCTACGACTATGGATAGGACCGAAGATAGGTGAAGAATATAAAACCGTCGCCATTTGCCAGAATATTTAAAAACCTGTTTTGCAAATTTAATCAAAACAGACAGATAGTGAACCTTATAATTCTCATTCAATACATTAAAATTTATAATGAAACTGAAGATATATATCTTCCTTGTGAGAAGCATCAATAAGTTGTGTAGAAGAACCTATCTCACTCCTGTCGAAATACCTTGAAGATGCAATTTTGGCCGTAATTGACATCATGTCCGTAATCGAATACTTAGCAACTGTAGAAACTCTCAACCCCTCACCATAGAGAGAGCTGTAGTTAAATGCATAACGCAATCCTTTCTCATAAACAGATATGGCAGAGCTGTAACTGTCCGTATCAAAAGCATTAGCCGACAAACTTAAAGAGAATCTATCTTGCGGTTTCCACGTAAACGATTCGGACAATGCAAAACCCAATTCCGTGGGCTGACCCTGAAAGTCCATCCTTACATAATCTGCCTGAGTCTTAAACTCATAGAAACTACCCATGGAATGGTTCCATCTCAGCCTAATCCTACATGTCTTTTTATACTCCAGACCGGATGTCTTCTTGCAATCCTGTTGTTTGGATTTATAACGCACACTGAAATCAAATTCATTATTTGCATTTAGCTTATATGAAAGCTGCAATCCGGAATCAAATCCGTCAGACGCCTCGCCGGCACCAAATCGAGGCTTCGGAAATCTGAAAAAGTCCACATATCCATCCACATCCATACTATACCATGAGCGTCTCACGCCAAGGTAAAGACCCTCTTCTCCCGTAACATCACCTTCTGCAAAACAAGAACTATGCAACGAGAAAAACTTGTGGCTGTAATTCCTGTACAATAGCCGTACATCATACTTCTCCTTCAGTTTCAGATACAATGAGTTGATAGTGGCGAAACCATCGCCATTCGAAAAAGCACACTCTCCCGAAAAACGGACCTTAGGCCTGCCTATGCTGTAATCCACGCTCATCCCACTCAGCCTGTCACCTACAGGACGATATTGCTGATAAGCCAGTTTGCTCTTTGAAATATCCTTGTCGAGCCGATCTTTTAGCCATGTCGCTCCGATTCGAATGCCATCATAATGATAAGAATAGTTTAAGACAAACAGATATTCCCGAATATTATGCTTTTTGGACCACTCCAACTCGGTACGGTGATACCCATCTTTTTTGAACGAACTGATTTCCCCGTCAGATGTCAATGTAGCATCAATCGGAGTATTTGACAATAATACCGAGACAGAACTCTTCTTTCCTATATCATAAGTACATCCTATTCCTCTGAAAAAACCGTATTCAGAAGTAGAAGAATGGGGTTTTATGGTATTCAATCCCCTATCAAGAGAAGCCAACGACATGCTCTTTCCCATGGAAAATCCGCTATTAATCAAAAGACCCTGACCGAACCCTGCCTTAATATTACCTATTGCCAATGTATTAAGATGTCCCATATCATTAAGTACCAGGTAAGCGGAATAAAAGTCATAACCCTTACTGTTTCTATGAAAAAAAGGCTCTCCGGCATCACTATCGGCTGACAATCCGAACCTCAATTTTTCATGCCATTTGAATGCGTATCTGACACTATGCGCCAATGGCGAACCCAAATATGACCTGTTGGGATATCTCGCCAATTCCTCTGCACTATGATACCGAAAACCGTCTCTTCGATATAACGGAATATCCGTCTTTACATCTATCTCCTGCCGCCCGTATTTAAGCACTTCCGACAGTCGTGTTCTCTCTCTTATTACAGCAGCCTCTCCGACATAAATAAAATGTCTGAGCAGCTCACGCGTCTTATAATCCAAGCTGCCTATCAATTGTAATTCACCGAGAGACAACATGGCCCCATTGAAATAGATATAAGCATGAATATCCTCTATCTGAGATTCGGAAAGAAATGGTA
>CAYOGG010000043.1:0-10250 GCA_964403455.1 uncultured Bacteroidaceae bacterium
AGGCTTACAGCAGCGGGACTGTTCAGGATTTTCACCCGATTCCCTTTTAATCCGTTCTCTCGGAAGAGAGGTTGCAGAACAAGACATTGCAAAGATACTATCTTTTTTTTGTACCTATATTTGTTTGAGAAAGAATCTATTAAAATTTGTACTGATTCCAATCTTATATTGACAAAGCCGGGATAATACTGACATGAATAAAAAAATCAGGGATGAAAGCTATTAAATCTTTTCATCCCTGATTTGATAATTATTTAGCGGTTATTTTTGCGTTATCCATTGACCGAGTTCTTTCCATGAAGGCTTCTTCCCATGGGTCATTATACCTATTCTGTATATTTTGGCCGCAACCCATGTCATAACTATAAATGTAATGTAGAGTATCACTGCCGATAGGATGATTTGCCAGGTAGGTACGTCGAAAGGTATTCGAGCCATCATTACAACCGGTGATGTGAAAGGAATTATGGAAAACCAAAACATCGACGAAGAATTCGGATCATTGAACACCTGCATCATAATAAGAATTGAGAAAATTATAGGCATCATTATTATTATTGAGAACTGGGATGCATCCTGAGCCGAATCTACCGAAGAGCCTGCTGCCGCAAACATTGATGCGTATAGCAGAAAACCACCTACTATGTAAATCAGTAGTAGAAAGAATAGTTTTACAATGTAACCGATATTGGTAAATGTAGAGAGTACGGATGAAATCATAGCCATGTCACCGCCGATAATATCGGTTGAGAATATGGCCGGAAGCAGGAACTGGCCGGCACAAATCAAAATAACTGCCCAAATAGCCAGTTGTGTGGCCGCTACACAAACGATACCGATAATCTTGCCCATCATGATATCAAAAGGCTTGCAAGATGTAATCAGAACGTCAATAACACGACTTTGCTTCTCTTCGATTACCGTAGCCAATACCATTTGACCGTATATGATAATAATCATGTAAAGTAACATTCCAAGAATCAATGCCAGAATAAAAGATGCGTTGGAAGATGTCTTCTCCATAGAATCGTCATCACCGGAACCATTGTTCTTAAGCGTTTGTATTGCAGATATTCTCACATCGGCTTCGGCAAGAATCTTTTCAATGTTGTCTATTTTGAAACTGATAATTTTCTCGTGTGAGAGGATTCGTTCGATCTCACTCTTAATATTCTCTTCTGTAGTAATGGATGATGATCCGTTGGTGAAGAGTTGGATGTTATTCGGATTTTCAGTGATATTGCTGCCGATGTAAAGAATAGCAGATGCTTTGCTTTCATCATTATAATCTATACATGCCTGACTCTTGGAAACATTCTCCAATAGTTCATATTCTATAGATGCATTTGACTGTAGAGAACGGCCTACAATCTTTTCGGGACTGTCATCTACTACTACAATATGCTTTGTTTCCGACTTTCCGGTCATCATGATAAGAGATGGTGCGACCATCATGACTATCATAAATAACGGCATTAACAAAGTAGCTATTATGAAAGATCTTTTTTTGACCCTCACACTATATTCGCGAGAGGCGATTAATTTTATGTTATTCATATCATTGAATTTATAATGTACCGTTGACGGCACGGATGAATATATCGTTCATACTCGGCATGACTTCCTGAAATGAACGCAGATTACAACTCTCATTAACGGAATTGATGACGGACTTGATATTCTCCGAGTCTGCGACATGGATTTTTTGTGTGGTATAACCGCCGATTACTCCTTCTGCATCTCCAACGCAAGTAGCTTTGTCGGATAGTGCTGCACGGAAACTTTCGGTGTCTCCTCCATAGGTTACCATAAATATATTACCGCCAGCTTTTCTTCTAATCTCCTCAACAGAACCGGATAATATATTCTCGGATTTATTTATCAGCGTTATATCGTCACAAATCTCTTCAACTGAAGACATATTGTGTGTAGAGAAAATAACAGTAGCACCACGGTCGCGAAGTCCCAAAATCTCCTGTTTCAGCAAATCTGCATTTATCGGGTCGAATCCTGAGAAAGGTTCATCGAAAATAAGTAGCTTCGGCTCATGTACAACAGTTACTATGAATTGAATTTTTTGTGCCATACCTTTGGAGAGATCTTCAACTTTTTTATCCCACCAATCATCTATTGATAAACGATTAAACCACTTTTTAAGTCTAATAGTGGCTTCTTGTTTGTCGAGGCCTTTAAGGCGGGCAAATAACAACGCTTGTTCACCCACTTTCATCTTCATGTAAAGCCCGCGTTCTTCAGGCATATATCCTATATGGAAGATGTCTTCTGATGTAATCTCTTTATCGTCTAAATAGATATGTCCGGAATCCGGCAGAATGATGCGGTTAATGGCCCTGATAAGTGTCGTCTTACCCGCTCCGTTTGGTCCCAAAAGGCCATAAATTGAGCCGCGAGGCACTTCTAAAGAGACATTGTTCAATGCTTTGTGTCCGGTGTAGCTTTTCGATACACCTTCGATTTTCAATAATGAATCCATTAAATGTGATATTAATTTTTGTATTTGTGCCCTGTTAAGGCTTTGTATATGATATTTGCTATAAATACGGCCCCTTGCTCATTGGGGTGGATTGTGTCCGGAAAAAACTCCCGATGCGGTTTTAATGGCGAATAGAGGTCTATCACAGGTAGTTTTTCCTCTGAGGCAACCTCCTTTATACAAGGTATAATGTAATTATATACTACACTGTCGCTGATATTCCATGCATTACCCATAGGAGGTGCTGGCAGACAGAGATAGATTTCCGGTTTGGAAGGTAGTTCCCGGAAACTGTTAATCAACAGCTTTAGATCCTTCTTGAAATCCTCGTTATGTATCCAATTATAAGGTTTACTGTCATTGGTACCCAACTTAATTGTAACAATATTAGGATTAAAGGCCAATGCATCCTTATAAATCTGTTCTTTCATATAAGGTGAGTCTCCACTGTTCATCAGCGTACGGCCGGAAATTCCGAAGTTGCGTACATCATACTTCTCTCCAAGCATACTTCCGAGCACTGCCGGATAGGCATCGTGCTCTCTGTCTTTGATTCCGTGACCGTAGGTGATGCTGTCTCCCACACATGCTACCTTGATAGGATCATTTGTCAATGCTATTGCCAAAAAACCGACAAGGCATAAGATGATAAGGTTAATACGTTTCATTTCTCAGTTTTATTTGATTTATTATCCGATATTGCATTCAATTGCTGACGTATGCTCTCGGAGTGAATAGACTCGAAGATGTTTTGAATGCATTCGGAACTTATTCCTAATTTTTCTGCCTGTTCCATGAGTCTTTCCGTCACTTCGTTATATCTGTCGGATTGCAGAATTGTCAGATTGTGAGATTTTTTATAAAAACCTATTTGCGCTGCTATCTGAAATCTCTCATTAAGAATATCCAATAGTTTTTGGTCGCATTTGTCCAAACCGGAGCGATAACTATTAAGACCTATTGTATCGTTTATATCAGGTGACTTGAGTTCTATCAGATGCTGAAGAATATCTTTTAGTTGTTCCGGAGTGATTTGTTGATTTGCATCGCTGAGTGCGATATCAGGGTTGGGATGTACTTCAATGATAAGTCCATTTGCCTGCATATTCAGTGCCGTCTGTGAAAGTGATAAAATCAAATCACGGCGGCCTCCCATGTGGCTTGGATCGCATATTATAGGTAATTCCGGTATCCTGCGACGTAACTCTATCGGAATCTGCCATTGTGGAGGATTGCGATAAATACTTTCCGCATAAGAACTGAATCCTCGATGTATAACTGCCAGTTTTTTTATTCCCGCTTTATTGAGACGTTCCAATGCTCCAATCCACAGTTCCAAATCAGGGTTAATCGGATTCTTGACCATTATTGGAGTATCTGTCCCTTTGAGACTCTCTGCAATTTCCTGAACGGTAAATGGGTTCGCAGCAGTTCTGGCACCAATCCAAAGGATATCAACACCTGCTTTCAGAGCAGCTTCCACATGATTGGGATTTGCAACCTCAGTAGTGACAGCCATGCCGGTTTCTTGTTTGACACTCGTCAGCCATGACAATCCCTGAAAGCCGATGCCCTCAAAACCTCCGGGTTTGGTACGCGGTTTCCATATACCGGCACGGAATATATGTATTCCTATTTTTTTTAGTGCAAGGGCCGTTTCCATAGTCTGCTGTTCGGTTTCCGCACTGCATGGACCGGCGATTATTATACTCTTTCCGTTATATGCACTGAATTCTTTTATTGGTTCCAGATCTAACATGATTAATTGTCTTTTGCGGTGTATATTATTCCTTCTCTGTTATATATTTCTTCTTCCGCCATGAGGCGTTGTAGGACAGTATCGATATCTCTTTTTTTATATGGAAGCGAATATATTGTCTTTTGCTCAACCGTATGGTCATGCAATATATTCAAAATATCGGTTTTAATAGTTCCGAATAAACCTCTTGTCAGTCCTGTAGAATCTTTCTCCAAACATAAGTCGCATTGACCGCATGGATATGTCTGTTTCTCCCCGAAGTAATGTAAAAGGATCTCACTTCTACATCCTACTTGACTTGATACATATTCCGTCATCGCTCCTATACGCTCTTTGTACTCTTTCTGTCGTAGTTTATATACTTCAGGATCGAAATTCAACATATCGGTCTCAACACGAGGACGTGTCCACGTGATTATCGGAGTCTTCGTTGCAGGTTTATATGATAAAATACCTTGGCGTTGCAGGTCAATCATCTTATTATAGAAAGCATCTTGTTTTATTCCCGTTTTTGTGCAAATAAGCTTCTCGTCTATATATACAAAGTCTGTAAATATTCCACTGTATAGTCTCAGAATTGTCCTTAGTATCTGTTCCGTCTGACTGTCATTATCCTGCATTCTATAGAGATCGTCTCTACCGGCTGTGAATCGAAGTCTGGCCGAATAGTCCATTTCATCCACATAATCTATATATCCCATACGTGTCAATATGTGCAGAGCGCTTTCAGTCTGAATTAGCGGCAAAGAGAAGTGCTGACAGAATTCACCGAGGGAGAATGAGAATGTACATCCTTGTCCGTCACCTACGGCCATTTCATGAAAGAATCCCAATTTCTCATAGATGTTTCTGATGAACTCCTCTTTAGGGAAGTTGTCGCTGAGACGTTTGCTTATGATACGTTTATCACCGGGAGCATACAATAGCACGGCATAAGAACGTCTGCCGTCTCTACCTGCCCGACCTGCTTCCTGAAAATATGCTTCAACCGAATCGGGCATCTCATAATGTATTACGGTCCTTACATCAGGCTTGTCAATGCCCATACCAAAGGCGTTGGTCGCAATGATAACGCGGTATTCTCCATTGGTCCAGTCATGCTGGCGTTTATCTTTCTCTGCCGAATCAAGTCCGGCATGATAGAAATCGGCTGTTATGCCGACGGAATTCAGATAGTCTGCTATCTCTTTTGTTTCACGTCGGTTCCTGACATATACTATACTTGTTCCCGGTACTCCATCCAAGATTCTTTTTATCTCTTCCTGCTTGTTTTCGGTCTTTCTTACTACGTATGAAAGGTTTTCCCGCGCGAAACTCATGCGAATCGCATTCTTCTCCTTGAAGTGAAGTTTGTCTTGTATGTCATCCACTACTTTAGTAGTAGCAGTTGCAGTCAATGCAAGCACAGGTACATTATTAAGGGTCTTTCTGATATCGGCTATCTTCAGATAGGAGGGACGGAAGTCATATCCCCATTGAGAAATACAATGAGACTCATCGACAGTTATCAGAGATATCTTTATGTGCTTAAGCTTAGTCAGAAACAGTTCTGATGTCAGCCTCTCAGGTGATACATACAGGAATTTATATCCTCCGTATATGCAATTCTCCATAGCGGTTATTATCTCTTCGCGCCTCATGCCGGTATGAATAGCCACCGCCTTTATTCCACGTTCCGAAAGGTTTCTGACCTGATCCTTCATAAGCGCGATCAATGGAGTAATGACTAAACAGACTCCATCCATTTGCATTACCGGAACCTGAAATGTGATGCTCTTTCCTCCACCGGTAGGCATTAGACCCAGCGTGTCGCGTCCTGCGCCTATACTCTCTATGATATCTTTCTGAACGCCGCGAAAATTGTCGTAGCCCCAGTAAGTCTTGAGAATCTCACTATAGGTCATTTCAGAATGGTATTTAGAAGGGACCGGAATTTGGTCTTATGCTTTCAATCTGAAGTAAGGCTTCACCTTGTTTGAAGTTATTTTCTTCTATGGTATAGCAGATGTCAAACGAGTGTTTGGTCTTTATGTATGTCAAATATTCACTTTGGCCGAATGCTATACCATTAAGCGGGTGTCCGCTTTTGCTGTCTATAAGTTCCAATTTGATATGCTCATGTCCTCGACCGACCACCTTGCTTGTACCGTAATCATATACACTTCGTGTACAAAATACGGGTTTATGATTGTCCGGACCGAAAGGTTGAAATCTGCGCAGATCATTGAAGAACTTTGAGTTTATCTCCTTAAAATCAATTTCAGCGTCAATGTCTATGGCTGCCTCAATCTGTGCAGGTGTAATATTATCTGTAACGAACTCTTCAAAACGACGTTTGAATTCCGGGACTTTTTCTACTCTTAGAGTAAGGCCTGCAGCATAAGTATGACCTCCGAAGTTTTCCAATAGGTCCTTGCACTGCTCAATAGCCTTATATACATCAAAACCGGACACAGAACGCGCCGAGCCTGTAGCCATATCTCCCGTCCTGGTGAGGACGACAGCCGGACGGTAAAAAACCTCTGTAAGTCTTGATGCAACAATGCCTATTACGCCGCGTTTCCAGTTTTCATTATATATGACTATGGAGTGCTTGTCTTCCTTATCCTTTAGATTATTTACTATCTCATTGGCCTCTTCGGTCATCTCCTTATCGTCCCTTTTACGGTCGTCGTTTTCCTGGTCAATGCGGTTTGCCAACTCCAAAGCATGTGAGAAGTCCTGTTCTACAAGCAACTCTACGGCTTTCATACCGCTGCTCATCCTACCGGCAGCGTTCAGGCGCGGTCCTATCTTGAAAACTATATCATTTACGGTTATTGATTTGTCTTCCAATCTACATACTTGCATAATAGCTTTCAGACCTATACTTGGATTGCTGTTTAGCTGTTGAAGTCCGTAGTATGTAAGTACCCTGTTTTCTCCCATGATAGGCACTATGTCCGATGCCGTACTAACGGCAACCAAATCCAGATAAGGCATCAAGTCATTGAAATCCTTACCGTTATCCAATGCAAAAGCCTGCATAAGTTTGAAGCCTACACCGCATCCTGACAAATGTTTGAAAGGATAGTGGGAATCAAAGCGTTTAGCATTGAGAATAGCTACGGCAGGAGGAAGCTCATCGTCAGGGACATGATGGTCGCAAACGATAAAGTCTATACCTTTTTTCTTGGCATAAGCTATTTCCTGAATGGCTTTAATGCCGCAATCCAATACGATAATCAGTTTAACACCTGTTTCAAAGGCCGTATCCACACCTTTGTATGACACTCCGTAGCCTTCGTTGTATCTGTCCGGAATGTAATAACTGACATTGGAGTATTTGTAGGTACTCTTTAAGAAGTTGTAAACCACAGCAACAGCTGTTGTTCCGTCCACATCGTAATCGCCATAGACCATTATTCGCTCACCACGTTCTATGGCACTATTGATTCTGGCAACCGCCTTATCCATATCATCCATCAACAACGGGTCATGTAACTCGTTGAGACGTGGATTGAAGAATCGGTCGATGTCATCTTTGTTTTTCAACCCTCTTTCTATCAGTAACTTGCAGAGTATGGGACTGATCCCGATAGCCTTGGATAATCTATTGGCTTCCTCTTTCTGTTCCTGTGTAGGGGGCAGATAGTTCCATCTGAGATTCATTATATATATTATTTTTTCTTTTCATCATATAAGTTATTGTAAACTTGATAATTGCATGGTTGTGGCATTATCTGTACCCTTTTTTACAAAAAAGATTCAAAAAGCAAAGATAGAAAAAATACGTAATGGACGCATCGTTTTTGTCCATTCGGATTTTTATTTTATGTTCATTTTTTTGAGGATTTCTTTTGGGATGGCATTTCGGTTAACCATAATGTTTATGGTCTTATAGGCTACAAAGGCTTCCGATACATACCATATACCGTTTCGGCCTGAGTCATAGTCCCACGAGTTTTTTACCATATAATATTCTTTTCCATTCTGGTCGCGAGTGATACCGAATATCAACATCCCATGGTCATCGGTGGTACTCCAGTCATCGAACCCCTCCTGTCTGAGCTGTTGTGTAATTTCTTTTTCCGGACACGGCTCTGATAATGCTTTGTTTACCGCTATTGAATCATCCGGCACTACGGCAATACCTTTTTTTGCAATTCTGGAGAAACCTGTTTCTGAGATATCTGTTCCCCAGGCTACCGTATAACCGCTTTTTATGCTGTTTCTGATGACTGCCAGAAATTCGTCAAGAGGAAGGTTATATGATAGTGCCTGGCGCCAATTGTCCTGTATCTCAACTGAAAACTTCTCATAGAATGGATGATGATTGAAAGATGTCAGAGATATATAATCGTCCGTGTTAATTCCTAGTTCTTTTGCAAAGGACTTGGGGGTGTACTCTTTGCCGTTATATGTGAACTTATCGGGACATTTACCGAGATAGGCATCATATATTCCGGATAGGCCGTTCTGCCATACGTTGGAAATCTTTTTGAGATTGCCCTTTGTTATGGCCCCTACATAAGCCTCTGCCACAGCCGAGAGTTCGCTATGATCATGTTTGTTTGCTCCGTACATAATACCCGGCATTACATCCTCGGGTACCATGCCGTAGTTTTTGTAACAATAAAGCACATCGTAGAAACTGCCGCCGGGAGAAAATGATATATCGCCGTGCATACGAACCGATGCTTGTGCACGATCTTCCATCGTTTTATGCACAACAAACATTTCTGATAGATTGAATTCTCCTTTCCCTATTCGTATCAGTTCGGATTCTAACATACCTATCGTGGAAAAAGACCAGCATGTACCTGTTTTGTTCTGATCTTTGATGGAAGTAATAGGAATGGAATCCACAGTTGTAAAAATATAGCTCTGAGCAAATCCGGCGTTGCATGCAATGAATGCAGCAATAGTGAATAGTATTTTTTTCATTTTTGATAATTATAAGAGAATCCGTTCTCGAATTTCTCAAATTTCACGATAAAAATACTAATGCGAGTTTATCCAAAATTGGTTCGTCCGCATCGGCTTATTCGTAATCGTAAAACTATAAATTCAAAACAGTTTCCGAATGTCAAAACTACGAATAAAAATCGCTATCTTCGCAAATCTTTATAGCTTTTTTACTAATAAGGTTTATGCAATACAATAGATATTTGGATTATGATTGTGTTTGTGCTTCTGTAAGTAGTTTTGAGAAAGAAGGAGGTGTCTCGGAATTCCACATCATGATTCAAGTTACCAATCAGATGCTTTCATTCGATGAGCAAGTAGATAAACTTTTGAATGCTTATATCTCACTTCGTCATGATAAGTTAAACGACGCCAAGCCGGTATTCGAACGTTATTTTCTGAGTGATTCTGCTATCCAACAGTCTCTTTTGAAAGAACGTTTATTTGACTCGGAATCGAATCATGCGGTATCGATAATAGAACAGGCACCTCTGAACGGGACAAAGGTAGCTCTCTGGGCATATCTTCAGACCGGAGTCAGATGCTCACATCATGTTGACAATCTGTATGAGGTTAATCATGGGACATACCGGCATCTATGGACCTCCTCAAACACGAATAGAGGTGGCAGTCCTAAAAAACAGACGAAACAACTGTTTTTGGATTATAGCGAGAGTCTGAACGAACTTCAGTGCAGCCTATCTGACAACTGTATAAGAACTTGGCTGTTTGTAAAGAATATTGATGATAATTACAAAGGCATGGTGGTGGGCAGAAACGATGTGTTTGCCACTCATAGCCTCTCTTCGGATACGCATTTCATAGCAAGTACGGGAATAGGCGGACGCACAGCAGAGAGAGATACATGCGTTATGATGGATGCTTATGCCGTAAAGGGACTGAAAGAAGGTCAAATAGGATATTTGTATGCTCGATCCAATTTCAACTCCGCAGCCGAATACGGTGTCAGTTTTGAGAGGGGAACATATGTGGAATACGGCGACCGTCGTCATGTGTTTATTTCCGGAACTGCCAGCATAAACAATAAGG
>CAYOGG010000044.1:0-9689 GCA_964403455.1 uncultured Bacteroidaceae bacterium
TGAGTTCCGGTATGAAGTATATTCCGGGTTCAACAGTGAAGCAGAAGCCCGGCTCTAACGGACGCGCCAGACGGATGGATTTCATTCCGAAACGTGGGTCTTTGCTCTCTCCCCCAAGATATCCTACATGTATTTCACCCAGGTTCTCCATGTCATGAACGTCCAGACCTATCATATGCCCAAGTCCGTGTACGAAGAACATGGCATAGGCGCCACTGGAGACTGCATCGGCGGTATTGCCTTTCATGAGTCCTATCTCTTTAAGCCCTTCTACCATGGTGGTGGCGGCCATGAAATGGACATCTCTGTATGGGATGCCTGGGCGTAATGCATGGACTGCGGTACGGAACATCTCTACGTTGATGTTGTATATCAGTTCTTGTCTGTCTGTAAATTTCTCTCCGATAGGCATGGTAGATGTCAGGTCACCGGCATAGTGCATGGGGCTTTCAGCGCCGGCATCGACCAAGAACATACGGCCGTCACTTAGAATTCCATCATGCAGATGGTTGTGAAGTGTCTGCCCGTTGATAGTTGCTATGGTTGGGAAGGAGAGTGTATAACACTGACGGTAAGCTACTTCTTCCAAAGCAGCTGAAACTACCGACTCGCGGATTCCGGGACGTACGGTGCGTATGGCGGTACAATGCATATCGACGGATAGGTCTACTGCTGATTCTATTTCGTTTATCTCTTCTTCGGACTTATGTATGCGCTGGCTGACTATAGACTTTATAAGGGTGAGTGAGGCTCTTTGGGATTGCTGTGCCGGTGAGATGCCTAACAGTTCCATGATCCATAGTTTATGTGCAGCACGGTATGGAGGTAGGAAATGTATTTTTCTTCCTGTATTGATGGATTTGGTAAGATATGATTTCAAATCACTCATTGGTCTGGTGTCGTGAATTCCTACCAATGAGCTTTTTTCGCTGATAGTAGGTTGGGTTCCCATCCAGACTATATCGTCTATAGTCAATTCATTGCCGAAGATTATCTCTCTGTCTTCTTCTATGTCGATGATAGCTGCAAGTCCGGAATAATCTGAGCCGAAGTAGTAAAGGAATGAACTATCCTGGCGGAAAGGATAGGTGTTGTCCTCATAACTCATTCCGCATTCGTCATTGCCTAAGAATAGAATTAATCCTGTTCCTACGTTGTTTATCAGCGTTTGACGGCGCTGAATATATGTACTCTTGTCAAACATATCTTTTAGGTTTATGTTAATCGAACAATATGATGATCTCGGGCTATATGGGAAGTCTTCGCAGGGTTATTAAGATTCTCATATGTCTGTTTTAAGTATATTTGAGAGTTTCGGAAGTAGCGAATTATAGTCTTGGAAGATGATACCGTGAAATCCCAATTGTTCTGCAGCAATGATGTTTTGAGGCATGTCGTCTATAAATACCGACTCTTCGGGTTTTATGGAGTATGTACTTGCGAGATACCTGTAAATGGCATGGTCGGGTTTTGATAATTGAACCAGGCTTGAAATCACTGCACCGTCCAGCATCTCTCTTAATTTGACTGTAGGATGCAGTTTCTCTTTCGGCCAGTTAGATAAACCGTAGGTTTTATATCCCATCGATTTCAACTTTTGTATGAGCTGCCACATTTCCGGTATTGGACCTCCTATCATTTCATCCCAGCGTTCATCATAGGCATGAATGGCATCGGCCCACTGAGGATATATATCTGTGAGTTCAGAGGTGACTTGGGCAAAAGTCTTGTCTGTATCCATCATGGAATTCCATTCCATGGTGAAGATATTCTTTAGGAACCAATCGGCTTTTTGATTATCGCCGAAGTAGTTATTGTATAGATTATGCGGATCCCATTTTATTAAAACGTTTCCGAAATCGAAAATTACATTCTTTATTTGCACGTCGAACATTGTTATGAAATCAGATTACTTATATTTCCTGCGAAAAGTTTTACTGCAATGGCAAGCAGGATGATTCCGAAAAATTTTCTGATTATGTAGATTATTCCTTTTCCTAATGTTTTCTCAAGTTTGTCAACAAACTTCAGTACAATAAATATGATGATGACATTGAGAAACAGTGCAATCATGATATTTGTTGTATGGTATTCGGCCTTGAGGGACAAAAGTGTGGTAAATGAACCGGCTCCTACAATCAAAGGGAATACCAATGGTACTATGGATGACATACTGTTAGGGCTGTCATCGTATTTGAATATCTGAATATCGAATATCATTTCGCAGCCTACAGCAAAAATAACAATGGAACCGGCTACGGCAAATGACTGGATGTCAACACCGAACAGGGATAAGATTCCGTCTCCGGCGAAGAAAAAGAAGACCAGTAAGATCCATGAGATAAGCGACACCTTAATAGCAGGTACTTTTCCGGTTTTATGCTGAAGGTCAATGATAATAGGGATGGAGCCTACGATATCCAATATGGCAAACATAACAACGAATGCTTCAGCTATTTCTTTGAGGTTAAGTTCCATTGTGATTTCTTTTTTTTATGTTGACAAAAATAGTAACTTTTATCAATAACATCTAACCGATTATGTTTTTTCTGAGAGGTATGCATTACAAAAAAAGATAGTCCCATCGGTTTTAAACCGACGGGACTATTGTCTTGAGGTACCTGGCAGATTCGAACTGCCGTAGACGGTTTTGCAGACCGCTACCTAGCCACTCGGTCAAGGTACCAAAGCACTTTTGCGGTTGCAAAGGTAATATTATTTTTTTATAGGCCTACTGAATCAGACGATTTTTGATTAAAAATATCGTTAATAAAGAAGATGATTAGGCATAGTCAATTTCTTGCATTAAATTTACAGTCATGATGAATTTCAAGTCTCGGATAGAGATATATATTGCAAAGCATGGCTTGATGTCTAAAAATGACAGGGTTTTGGTGACGTTAAGCGGAGGGGCTGATAGTGTGTCCCTGTTGATGGTATTGCTATCATTGGGATATGACTGCGTGGCTGTTCATTGCAATTTCCATCTTAGAGGTGAAGAGAGTTTCAGGGATCAGCATTTCGCTGAGGATCTTTGCAGGAAACTTGACGTAAGGTTAATGGTAAGAGACTTTGATACGATAGCATATTCGACGGAGAATGGAGTTTCTATAGAGATGGCTGCCAGAACTCAGCGTTACTCTGCTTTTGAAGAGCTCCGTAATGAGTGTGGAGCGGAAGTTATTGCAGTAGCACATCATAGAGATGATTCGGTAGAAACAGTTTTACTGAACCTGACTAGAGGTACCGGTATTAGAGGTTTGACAGGAATAAAGCCTAAAAACGGTTATATTGTCAGGCCTTTGCTTTGTGTTTCAAAATCGGATATTGAGGAATATCTTAAATCGCTGGATCAGTCTTTTGTGACGGACAGTACCAATCTGCTCAGTGATTTCACGAGAAACAAAATAAGACTCAGGCTACTACCGTTGATGCGCGAAATAAATCCGAGTGTGGAGGATTCGATTATGGATACGTCAATGAAGCTGCAACAGGTGTTTGATGTATATATATCCGCTGTGAGAAGTGGTATTGAAAGGGTTTCTGTAACAGATAACGATATTATCAAGATTGATATAGATAAATTGAGAAAAGAGCCGTCAGTGGGAGCTTTATTGTTTGAGATGCTTTTTCCTTTAGGGTTTAATAATTCCCAGATTGCTGATATCGAGAACTCCTTATTATCTGAATCGGGAAAGATGTTTCATTCGGAATCCCATGTGGTGATAAAGGATAGAGATAATATTCTTATCAGCAGGAGTCGTGTCGATAAAACAAAGGAAGGGGATATATCAGTTAGAGTCTGTGATGAGTTGTTGATTGAGCTTTTTGATGGAAGAAAGTTGTTTTTTGAGCTGAAGCCTTCGGATTTTGGGGTAATAAGAGATTCTTCTATCGCGACATTGGATGCTGACAGAGTGGGTGATGTGCTTGTGATGAGATATGTGAAATCAGGTGATTCATTCATACCTTTCGGAATGAAGGGAAGGAAACTGTTAAGTGATTATATGACTGACAGAAAGTTTAACCTACTTCAAAAGAATGAACAGATAGTGGTCTGTAACGATAAAGACATAGTATGGGTTATCGGTGAAAGGATCGATGACAGATATCGTGTCTCGAATGAAACTAAGCGAATTCTACTTATTTCAATAAGGTGATTATTAATCAGGTTATTATTTACAGTTCTGTTGTATCAAGTCATCTGCCAAAGTATCTCCCAACTGTTTGGCGGCATTGAGTTGTATGCAGGCATTCTCTTTATCTTCTTTACGCATATAGCATATTCCCAAAAGACGTCTGCAGTCGCTGTTATCCGGATAGGTGGATACAAGTTGGGTCAATAGGGGAAGTGCTTCTTCATTCATACTTAACCGTAGATACAGACTGGCATGTTCGAGAGTCAGACTGGAATCTTTAGGGGCCAAAGAACGAGCCTTCTCTATATCCTTTAGTGCCGGTTCATACATTTTTGCCTTTATTTCTATTTGTTCTCTGTAAAAATAGAATTCCGAAGTCATATTATAGGAGCCGATAAGGTTTTCGTATTCGATGTAATCCGAAACGGCTTCTCTATATTTACCCGCTTCTTCTTTTACTGAAGCACGTGTCAATATATATGGAGCGATTTTTTGGGAATAGGGTTTCCCGTTGAAATTGATGGCAGTATCAAGAAGGGCTATGCACTCGGAAAGGTCTCCGCCAAGCTCTCTTTTTATGGCATATGTAAACATATATGTTTCTGCAGAGGCAAGATTCGTTTTGTTTAATATGCAGTATGTATCGTATGACTCCTGATATTTCTTTTGAGCGTAAAGTATTTTACCTTTAAGCTGTAGATATATGGGCATGTTCTTTATGCTCAATGCGATGTCAACCTCTTCCAATGCTTTGTCAAGGGTCCAGAAATCGAATCCTATATTTATATTCTGAGTCAGACTGCCGTAAATCAAGTTGGCATAGTCATAGTGAAAAAGGTCTTTTTCTTCAGCAATTTCAATAGCTTTGTTGATATCTGAGATAGCTTGTATATGGGTTACAGAGTCTCGATATAAAAGAGCATAAGAGCCGCGATTAAAATATCCATCGGCGGAATTCGGAAATTGAGTGACAAAATCATCCAATAATCCGACATATTCATCTTTAGGTGAACTCTGTTTTAGGTATATATATGATAGGGCTTGTTCCTCTTTGGCAGGAAGAGCCTTTTTCATTTTTATATCTTTATAAACGGTTTCGCTTAGAGACAGAGCTCCTATCTCTATATCGGCTGCATATCTGGCATCCAAAACATACAGGCAGGTATCATTTACATCATTCCCTTTTTGAATAGTACCTATGACAGTTCCATTTTTATCGAAAACCGGCAGGCTGACTAAATCGGAATCGGAGACGGACTTTAACTTATAGTAAAATCTGTCATCACTTATATTCATGACATCAAGAACACGTGTATTGATTATTTTTGACTTTCTTTCCGTAGAATAGGGAACAATATAAACTTCATCATCACGTAAGGTTTCAGTCGAAGAAAGTGTCTGATATTTAAGGTGTTTGTCGGGGGTTACGGTAAACTTTACCACTTCGTATAATCCATCAGCACCCGTTACATGGTTTATATCTCTTACTTTGCCTGAAGCATCGATGGTTTCTGCCCTTGAAGCATCTCTAAGTAACTTATATTCCGTTACTCCCGTTCCATCGGCATCAATAAAGAAACCGTTGCCTTCTCCTATTTTTTGACCTTTGTCATCAAAAGTGATAATGGTGCATATTCCACCTTTGGCATTCTTGGACAATTTTGGGCTCTTGGCGTTTATTGTGATCGACAAGACTAAGCATGAGAGTATGATGAGAGTTTTACGCATTATTTTTCCGTTCTTTGTTTTACTATTTCATACATTAATATTCCGGCTGCAACAGAGACATTTAGTGACTGTATGTGTCCCAGAATGGGTATCTTAACCCACTCATCGCATAGTGCCAAATGTTCTGACGGAATACCTGTGTCTTCTGAGCCCATTACAAGACATAATGGGCCGTTATACTGACCTTCCGTGTATGAGGTTTTACCTTTTTCGGTAGCACCTATTATATGAAGACCGCAACTCTTCATGTATTTTATTGCATCCTCAATCTTGTTTTCGCGGCATACGGGGATGGTATGAAGAGCACCGGCAGAGGTTTTTATGGCATCTGCATTTACACTTACGCTGTTTTTTGTGGGTATTATTATCGCATCTACACCGGCACATTCAGCTGTTCGGGCAATGGCACCGAAGTTTCTTACATCAGTTATACCGTCTAAAAGTATGAAGAAAGGAGAACGTCCCTCTTCGAAGAGTGTCGGTATGAGGTCTCCGATACGTTGGTATGTGATTTGCGTGGTAAAGGCTATCACACCCTGATGGTTCTTTCTGGTGATGCGGTTGAGTCGCTCGATAGGAACTCGCCAGACGGGGACCTGACTCTTTTTTAGAGCTGCGAACAACTCTTGTGATAATTCACCTTGCAAATCTTTTTTGATAAGCAGTTTATCAATCTCTTTTCCGGCTTCCAGAGCTTCTATGACGGCTCTGATGCCAAATATCATTTCATCTTCCATTATTTTCAATTAAAGCTTTTGCATTATTTATTGCTGCATCGGTGAGTGTCGAGCCACTCATCATTTTTGCAAGTTCCATAATTCGTTCTTCTTTTTCAAGTTTTGATATCATGGTATGGGTTCCGTCTTCTTCTTCGAGTTTGAATACACGATAGTGATAATCTCCTACTGCGGCTATCTGAGGTAGGTGTGTTATTGCTATCACCTGACGTCCGTTGGAACTCATCTGTCTCATCATGAGAGCCATCTTTTCGGCAATCGCTCCTGAAACTCCGGTGTCTATCTCATCGAATATGATGGTGGGCAAAGAACCGGCACCGGCTATGAGTGACTTAATACATAGCATGAACCGCGCAATCTCTCCACCTGAAGCAATTGATGCAAGTTCTTGAAGAGGAACGGATTTGTTTGCCGAGAACATAAATCGTAGGTCATCGTGACCGGAGATATCATAAACCGATTTTGAATCTATTGTAATCTTGAATTGTACGTTAGGAATACCCAATGGTATGAGTAAAGTGCTGATACTTTTTTCTATAGAAGAGGCTGCATTTTTTCTTGATGAGGTAAGTTTTTCGGCTGTGGTACTCATCAGTAAATATGCGGCATTACATTGGGATGTCAGTTTTTCTATTTCTTCATCATAAGACTCTATTCGCCGGAGGCTCTGTCTGAGTTCTTCGGTTATAACTATCAGAGATGCTATATCATTTACTTTATGTTTCTTTTCAAGTGTGTAAATAAGGTCCAATCTTTCAGATATCTGCTCTAACCTTTCTGGATCAAAATGGACTGAATCTTCCGCTTGAGTAGTTTCGCTATATATATCTTTCAACTCTATAATGCTACTTTCAAGTCTATTAGCTAAATCCCTTACTCTTTGATAGTTATTGGATGCTGAACGGATGGATTGAAGTGCCTTTTTTAAGTTCTGAATTACTCCCTCTTCTTCTTCTCCACTGAAAATATTTGAGGCACGGAACAGATCAACTTTTATCTCCTCTGAGTGTTTTAGGAGTTCCGATTCCTGTTCCAGCTCTTCTTGTTCTCCATCGCAAAGGCGGGCATTATCCAAACTATCCAATTGGTACCTTATGTACTCTACGTCTGCAGCTTTTCCTTCAGATTCAGCTTTGAGCGATGACAATCGGCCGGATAGTGTATTATAGTGTTTGAAAGCGGTTTTGTAAGCATCTGTCAACAGACTGTTGCCGGCTATTCTATCTACGACATCTATCTGGAATGATTGAGTTCCCAAGGCGAGATTCTGATGCTGGGAATGTATATCGATCAATTTGTCGCTCAATTCTTTGAGCTGGTTTAGGGTAATAGGGGTGTCATTGACAAATGCCCGGCTTTTACCTGATTGAAGTAGTTCACGTCTAAGTATTGTGTCGGAGGGATCAAAGTCCAACTCGTTTTCACTGAAGAATTCTTCCAGGCCGTAACCGGTGATGTCGAAATGTCCTTCAATAGCGCATTTTTCCTGTTCTGAACGTATGGTACGACCTTCAGCACGCCCACCGAGCAGTAGGTTCATAGCTCCGAGTATTATTGATTTACCTGCTCCGGTTTCACCTGTCATGACTGAGAATCCTTTCTGAAAGTCGATGTCCAACCGGTCTATCAGAATGTAATTTCTAATATGGATTGATTTTAGCATTTACTTCGACGTTTTAATGGAATTCCAATCTGTTGACAATGAAGGATTGATTTCATTGAGTATGTTGGCAACTTTTTCTTTCTCTTTTGTCAGTCCTTTCGAATATATATTCAGAAGTTCATCTTTCTTGATTTCGGTGAATAGAGTGGGTAGATAGGAGGTGCTTTTGGCCTTTTTAGCCTCTGCCAACAGATCCATGCTTTCCGTAATGTTTGCACGTCCACGGTCTGCATTGCCCGCCATATCATCCAGTCCGAGGCGGTGATATATATATTGCAGTTTTCTGAAGGAGGCAAGTGCCCCGTTCATATAGTCATTGATTAGAGTATATCTATTGGTGTTTGTATCAAAGGATTTCCAACCTGTGCCAAGAGACTGTGAGTTTGCAGCGATGTTTTCTGCCTGACGCAGGATTTCCGTACCTCCGTTCATAGACATGGTGTCGAAATCGAGTCCAATGATTAGAAGACTGTAAAATGCAAATGTAGCTGTAAGATTATTGTCAAGAGTGTTGGGATTGAATTCCAATCGGTCTTGCTCACGATATGTAAAATCGAAATTGGTATCACGGAAGTTGAATACGGTTGTGAAATATGATGAGTTGAAAACCGGTCTATTGCTCTGAACCGTCAAATCACAACTGAATTTTCCTGTTGAAGCATCATAAGAATTGACTGTAATATTAAATGTACAGGAGATGCGTTCTCTACTGTCGATTTTATATTCTGTCCATGTCTGATTATTTAGAAATTCAGTCAGGGCTGTTTCCAGAGATTTGAATACGTCTTTATCCGTGCCGGATATTTTTGATGTATTGATGGAGAGGGTGGCATCAAGTTCCTGAGCATTGACGTTCGTAACGGGCAGAAAAATAAACATAAGGCATGAAAGCAGCCCTATTAATCTCTTTACTATAATCGATGCGACCTCTTTTTTACTCTTTAGAGGGTAATCTGTATTGTCTTTTGAGTCGATGATACTGACCTTGTTTGTGTCATACCCGAAACCTGCTCCCGGATCATTTAGTGAGTTCAGAACTATGAAGTCCAGATTCTTTTTAGATAACTTGGCCTGAGCATGACTCAGTTCATCATTGGTCTCCAATGCGAATCCTACCATTTTCTGATCTTTTCTCTTGATTTTTCCTAGTGCAGCAGCTATATCCGGTGTGGGTTTTAATCTCAGCGTTAGATCACCTTCGCGCTTGATCTTATGGTCCGAAGTGATTTCTGGTGTGAAATCTGCTACCGCAGCGCACAATATTGCAGCATCACAATCGGGAAAAGCGGATAATGATGCTTGGTACATCTCTTCCGCAGATATTACATCGATTCTTTTGATTGAAGGATTGATAGTTTTGATGGATACAGGTCCTGCTACAAGAGTAACCTCGGCACCGCATGCTGCACACTCTTCAGCAAG
>CAYOGG010000045.1:0-9654 GCA_964403455.1 uncultured Bacteroidaceae bacterium
TAGTGGGACAAACTGAAGGAAAAGCAATGGTTTTGGAATCAATTGATGATATTGATAGTATAGATTTCTCAAAAGATATATATCTTTACTCACAAACTACAAAATCGGCATCCGGATATAACAAGCTGATTGAAGCTATTGCCAAACGTATTCCTGATGGCATAAAATTCAATCACCTGAATACCGTATGCGGACAGGTATCACATCGTAGAGAACATCTTAGGGAGTTTGCATCCAATCACGAATTGATTCTTTTCGTAGCAGGAAAGAAAAGTTCAAACGGTAAGGTTCTTTTTAACGAATGTCTCAATGTCAATCCGAAATCATATCTGATAGAAGATAAGAAAGATATAGACTTCGAACTTCTGAAAGATACACAATCAATAGGAATTTGCGGAGCTACCTCTACGCCCAAGTGGTTAATGGAGGAGTGTCGTAATTATATAATTAATCATTACAACAATGGGAATTAAAAACAAGTGCATCGGCGTATTGACATCAGGAGGTGATGCTCCGGGCATGAACGCTGCTATTCGTGCGGTCACACGTTCAGCCATCTACAATGGCTTAGAGGTAAAAGGAATTTTTCGTGGCTACAAAGGACTTGTAGCAGATGAAATTATTGAGTTTAAAACAGAAAATGTCAGCAATATAATACAGCAGGGAGGAACGATTCTGAAGACAGCAAGATGTGCCGAATTCAAAACTCCGGAAGGAAGAAACGCTGCATATCTGAATATGCAGAAACACGGCATTGACTCGCTTATAGTTATAGGAGGTGACGGATCACTGACCGGTGCACGTATTTTCGCTGAAGAATATGATGTTCCATGTATCGGCCTTCCAGGCACTATAGACAATGATCTGTTTGGGACGGATTCGACAATAGGTTATGATACGGCTCTTAACACTATTCTGGAATGTGTAGATAAAATCCGTGATACGGCTACCTCTCACGAAAGATTATTCTTTGTTGAGGTTATGGGACGCGATTCCGGCTTCCTTGCATTGAATGGAGCTATCGCAGCAGGAGCGGAAGCAGCAATCATTCCTGAGCGTGAGACAGAAGTCGACCAATTGGAGGAATTGATCCAAAACGGTTTCCGTAAATCAAAAAACAGTAGTATAGTACTTGTCGCAGAAGGAAAAGAACATGGAGGAGCCATGCATTATGCTGAACGCGTACAAAAAGAATATCCGAATTTTGATGTACGTGTCAGTATCCTAGGACATTTACAGCGTGGTGGACGTCCTTCTGCTTATGACAGAATCCTGGCAAGTCGTATGGGTGCCGCAAGTATTGAGGCCCTGTTGGAAGGCCAACGTAACGTCATGGTTGGGATTCACGAAGATGAAATGATTTATGTACCTTTCAGCAAAGCTATTAAAAAAGACAAACCGATAAAGGAAGAACTGGTTAACGTACTTCATAATCTTTCCATTTAGAGGTTTCTCACAAATAATATCTCACAAGCAAGATATCTCACAAGCGAAGGCTTACCGTCTTCGCTTTTATTGTATATTCGTACTGATGTTTAGCTAAATAACACTCTTCAAATATTGTCCTGTGGCAGAATTCGGACAATTTATTATCTCTTCCGGTGTTCCTTCAAAAATAATATCGCCTCCTTTCTTTCCTCCATCCGGCCCCATATCAATAATCCAATCGGCACGTTTTATTATATCCAGATTATGTTCAATTATTATGACGGTATTATCTGAATCAACTAATTTCTTTACTATCTTATAGAAGAGATCAATATCACTGATATGCAGTCCGGTAGTCGGTTCATCCATAACATAAATATTACCGCTCTTCCTAAGCTCGGCAGCTATTTTCAGACGTTGACTCTCTCCTCCCGAAAGAGTGCTAAGGGACTGTCCCAACTTAAGGTATCCTAATCCGACTTCCTGTAAGATATTCAATGATTTTTTTATTATAGGAATATTAAAAAAGTCCATTGCTTGATTTACAGTCATTTCAAGAACGTCCGAAATAGTCTTGTCTTTATAATGTAATTCCAGTACTTCCTTCTTAAAACGTCTTCCTTCGCATTCGTCACATCTTGTTTTTACCGAATCAAGAAAATGCATATCGAAGGTGAGTACTCCCTGGCCGTTACATTTAGGACAAGCACCCTTGGAGTTGAAGCTGAAAAATGAATCATGCATACCTGTAGCGAGCGCAAATTCTTTTCTAATCTTATCGAATACTCCAATGTATGTTACTATGTTTCCACGAGACGTTCTTCCTACAGGTTGTTGATCTATTACTATCGCTTGAGGATGATTAGGAACAAAACAGCCATGAATCAAACTGCTTTTTCCACATCCGGCCACACCGGTAACGCATGTCAGTACTCCTTTCGGGATATTAACGGTTAAATCTTTAAGGTTGTTTAGTTTGGCATGGCTTACCGTATAATAATCCGTCCAGTTCTTACGTCTATAAGCGATATCGTTTTTCTTAATCAAACACTTGCCTGTCAGAGTTTCTGATTTATAAAGCCCATCAGAAATACCGTTATAAACTATCTTCCCTCCATTTATACCGGCCTGTGGTCCTATGTCCGTAATCCATTCGGCTGCACGAATAATATCAGGATCATGTTCTACAACGAAGACACTGTTTCCTCTATCTTTCAAGTCATAGAACATTGTAATAAGTTTTTCAGTATCTCTCGGATGTAGACCGATGCTCGGTTCATCCAAAATATACAATAAATCGGTCAAATCACAATCCAATTGACGAGCCATCTTCACTCTTTGACTTTCACCGCCCGAAAGTGTTGATACAGGCCTGTCTAATGATAAATAACCGATTCCTATTTCTACTAATTTTTCTAAAGTAAAAATTGCTTTCCTGATAATTGGTTTTGAAAGTCCCATTGGGTCCTCAACTTTCTTCATAAAGTTTAATACATCAGTGATTTCCATGGTACTCAATTCTCCAATAGATGCTCCATTAATTTTAACTGACAGAGCCTGTTCACTTAATCTAGTGCCATTACACTTCTCACAAATACTATATGTAAAAAACTTATTATAAGCATTCTTCTCATCATCATCAACTTCATCATCAGCTCTACTGATGATAGCATTTTCTAACTTTCGGGCAATGCCTTCAAAATATCTGTTATAAGTCAGTTTACTAACAGATTTGTCTATCATTATAGGTTCGGAGTACAGTAACTTATGAAGTTCCTCTTCTGAATAATCTTTTAACTTTTTGTCTGCATCGAATATGCCATATCCCATCAACTCTTTCAACATATAAGAGTTATCCTTATACATGCCGTGTCTGATAGCCCCCTCTCTCAAAGATTTCTCCTTATCCATAAACATATCCAGGTCTATTTTGACTTGCTTACCCAATCCATGACAATATGGGCACATACCTTGAGGGTGATTGAAAGAGAATCTGAATGATGGCAAATTGAGAAATGGCTTACCTATTCTCGAATAAAGTAATCTGATATATGTAATAAGCTCTGTGGCTGTACCTACCGTACTCCTCAGATTATTTCCCATACGTTTTTGATCAATGACAATTGGAGTGGATAGATTCAGAATCTCATCCACATCCGGTCTTGATAGTTTAGGCATTCGCGATCTGGCAAATGTGCCGAATGTCTCAATGAGTTGTCTCTGGGCTTCAGTATAAATTGTATCAAATAACAGAGAAGACTTACCGGATCCGGATACACCGGTAAATACCACTACTTTATGTTTAGGTATCTCGACATCAATGTTCTTTAAATTGTTAGTATGAGCATTCCTTATTACAATCTTACTATTATCCATCATTTTTTCTGTTTTAGGTGCAAAAGTAGAGACACTAAAAGATATTGGACATATAAATAACAATTTTTTTTAAATGAGGTCTTTCTATTTAAAAGCTCAGTATTTTTGCAATATCAAATTAACGGTTTATGATTAGGGAAGTTCAAATCAAAGATGTAGATGCTATTACCGATATCTACAATTATTATGTCCTCAATACCTCCATATCTTTTGAAACAGAATCTGTCACAAAAGATGAAATGAAAAGACGAATTTCCGAGATCTCATCCAAGTTTCCATATCTCGTTTATGAAGAAAATGGAAATTTAATAGGTTATTGTTATGTTCATTTGTGGAAAACACGCGCTGCATATAGTCATACGGTTGAAACAACAATATATATATCTAATGAGTTTCAGCACAAAGGAATAGGCCGTCAACTCATGGCAACTCTTATAGAAGAGTGTAAAAAGAAAGAATTTAGAATATTAATAGCATGTATCACTGACGAGAATCTCAAAAGCTGCAAATTTCATGAAGAGATGGGATTCAAACAGGTATCCCATTTTGAAAAAGTAGGCTTCAAATTCGGAAGATGGTTAGGAGTAGTTGATTATGAACTGATTCTATAAGTATGACTCTATACCTGTTTAATCCCGAACACGACTACGCGTTAGCAAATAACGATCCTAACTTTGTAGCACCTGAATCCGCTAGAAGATTTGCAAAGGATTGTGACGGATTTATGCAAAGTTTCTCCTTTTCCAAAGACAAAAATGAAGATAGCACAATAAACAATATTGAGACCTGGGGCTGGGACAGGGCCATAAAAAGGCGGTTAATAAAAGAGGGTATTTCTGATAATTTATTGCCGTCTGATGAATCACTAGACAATATCAGACGTTTGTCTCATCGTCAGACAGCCTCTGATGCAATGCACTTTCTTAAGTCAAGATTAGCATGTTTATCACTACCTATGCCGGCTGCCAAACTTCAAACTGTTAGCGAGATATTGAACTTTTGTCGTGATTTATCAATCAAAAATAAAGGTACTATCTTTAAAGCCCCTTACTCAGGCAATGGAAGAGGAATAATACATATCGAAAAGGAGGTCAACACTTCTCAGATAAAACAGTTGGAGAGTGTATTGAACCATCAAGGGGTGATACTGGGAGAGCCGAAATACGATGTTATTCAGGATTTTGCAATGGAGTTCAAATGCAAAAACAAAAGTACTTCATTCTGTGGATATTCACTCTTTCATACCAATAGTTTTTCTTATGATCATAATCTACTCCTTTCTGATATCGCAATAGAAAAGAGATTAAGCCATTGGATTTCTCTTTTAAAACTCGAGTCTATCAAAGAAGCAATAATCGATTATTTTAACACTTACATTGCACCATATTACGAGGGATATGCCGGAGTGGATATGTTTGTTTACTCGGATGAAAAAGGATACCGGATAAACCCAATGGTAGAAATAAACCTAAGATATACTATGGGGCTCGCTTCAAGGATGCTTTATGATAACAATGTTCATCCCGATTCTTACGGAATATTGAAGGTTGAGTATTTTGAAGATCCGAATGAGTTGCTTTCATACGTCAGGCATCAGTCTGAATCAGCTCCCTTAACAACAAAGGATGGATATTGGAGTTCTGGATTTATTACTCTCACAAAAGTTACGGATATTACCAACTATTCCATTTCCATATCGCTAACTCATTGACAATAATTATCTGACAAAACAAATTCACTCATTAACAAAAACAAAAACAATTCGTCATTTTAATATGATAAACAAAACTCAAAAGATGAAACCGATAAAAATCATTGTTGCCTCGTTAGCAGTGTTGCTAATTTGCGGCTGTATTTCAGTTAATGGAAATTCAATTAACGGAAGTGGAGTTTCAAAAACTCAAGAGTTCAACACCTCCGATTCTTTTTCCAAGATTGAGGTATCAAATTCAATCAGTGTTGAATTTACCGATCAGGTAAAAACTATCAAAGCAACGGGAGATGAGAAGGTTTTAGAAAATCTCATCGTTAATGTTTCAAATGGAACTCTTTCTATAAGAATGAAAAATAATACCATAATACGTACAAAAATAGATACAAAGGTTTTTGTACCTTACTTTAAAGAGTTGAGTGAAATAAAGCTATCCGGAGCATCCGAGTTTCTCTGTGAAAAAGAGATTTCATCAGAGATAATTAAGATTAACATGTCCGGAGCATCTGAATTGGATACAAAAATATTAAACTGTGACAATCTATACTTTGATGCGTCCGGAGCATCTGATGCATCTTTTAAAGGTCAAATCAAAGAAGGGAAGATTGACATATGTGGAGCTTCGCAGATAGATGCAGCAATTGGAAATTGTCAAAAATTATATTTTGATGCGTCCGGAGCATCTGAAGCATCATTAGCCGGAAAAATTAATGAAGGAATTATCAATATTTGCGGTGCTTCAGAGTTGAATTCAAAGGAAGACAAAGGTTCTTCTTCGCTCTCATTTTATAGTGTAAAAGGAGAAATCTCCGGTGCATCGGAAGCTTCATTTAAATGTGATGGAGATATCAAAGTATCATTATCCGGTGCAAGCCAATTATGCTATTTTGGAGATGCAAATACCGCCCAAAGTTCAACAAGTGGAGCATCTTCTATCAAACAAAAATAAACCATATTCACCATTTGCATAAAATAATAAAGGAACGGCTTAATAAGTTGTTCCTTTATTATTTACTTTTTCAGACAGAAATGTTTGTATAATTCAAACCAGATAATCGTACTTATACCCACAAATATTACCGTTAAAGCTTCAAAAACAGTAATAGGAGAAAATTGAAACATTTTTTGTAGGAATGGAATAGTAAGAATTAAAGTAATAAACATTAAAGCCCCACCGGCCACCCATTTGACTGTCGGATTCGGAGTACGAATTATCGTAATGATTGACTCGTTCCAAGATCTGTTTGTCAAAATAGTCATAACATTGGCAATTATCAGAGTAGTAAAGGTCATAGCTCTAACCTGACCTATATCGTATCCAAGTTTAAGGGTGATAAAATATATACCCAAAGTGGCAAGCAATACCCAAACTCCTTGCAAACAACTGATCAATATTTTTTTTGCGCCGAAGAACGGTTCATTCAAATTACGTGGCGGACGCGACATTACATTTTTCTCTGCTTTTTCCGCCTCAAATATGACAGAACAGGAAGGATCTATTATTAGCTCCATAAATACAACATGCACCGGCCACAAAACAAGAGGATAACCTGAAAATAAGACAGGTATCAATGATAATCCTGCTATAGGAACGTGTATTGCAAAAATATACCCAAGTGCCTTCTGCAAGTTATCGAAAATACGACGTCCCATTTTTATCGATTCTACTATGGAACCGAAATTGTCATCCATCAAAACCAACTCGGATGCTTCTCGAGCTACGTCTGTTCCCTTTTCACCCATCGCGATTCCAATATTTGCAGATTTAAGAGCAGGAGCATCATTTACACCGTCACCAGTCATTGCAACAATCTCATTATTACGTTTTAGAGCATTAACGATTTTGAGTTTCTGCTCTGGTACAACACGGGCAAAGACATTGACTGTTTTTATACGTTCACTCAGTTCCTCCTCACTGATTTGAGCAAGTTCTGCACCGGTAATACACTGATTGTAATTGCTTAGACCAATCTCTTTTGCTATATTTTGAGCAGTCAACGGATAATCACCGGTAATCATAATAACCCTTATTCCTGCGCTTTGACATTCGGCAACGGCAGCCGGCACCTGCCGGCGAATCGGATCTTGCAAACCGATAAGTCCAACAAATTCAAAATTGAAGCTATGTTGATTATCCGGTAACAAAGCTCCATTTTGTACTGATTTAGCCACACCCAGCACACGCAATCCGTCAGAAGCCATCTCACCCACAGCCTTTGCATATTTATCTTGAACTGATGAATCCAAATGACAAAGGTCAAAAATAGATTCAGGTGCTCCTTTTGCGGCAATCACCATCTGATTGGTTGATGTATTACGAAAGACATGGGACATTGCCAACATTTCTTTTGAGAGTGAATATTCCTTTACCATCTTCCAATTTGAGTGAAGATGTTCGGTCCCATTGAGAAAGGATTTACCTATATTGTTTATAGCCATCTCCATCGGATCAAACGGATTCGTCTGACTTGATAAGATACCGTATTCTATTATATCATGAAACTCCTCAGGAAATTCTTCGGATGGCTTTTCTCTCCAGAAATCACGACCGTTAAACAATCTTGCAACTTTCATTTTATTCTCTGTCAGAGTACCTGTCTTGTCCGTACACAATACAGTAGCCGAACCTAATGTTTCAATTGCAGATGGCTTACGAGTCAATACATGCTTTTTGGATATTCTCCACGCACCTATAGCCATAAAAATAGTCAACACGACCGGAAACTCCTCTGGCAACATAGCCATTGCTAAAGTTATACCTGCCAAGAAACCTTCCATCAAACTACTTCTAGTCAAGAAATATACAACTACAACTATTACACAGAGCAAGGCTCCAATAATTGTAAGTTTCTTTACCAACCCACCAATCTCTCTTTTGAGTTTTGTAGGTGATTCCTCTACATTTTCTATTGCTTTTCCTATTTTACCTATCTGAGTATCCATTCCGATATGTTTAACGACAGCCAAAGCATGTCCTTGAACAACCATTGTTCCTGAATATACAAATGGTCTGTCATCTCCTCCCAATTGGGTGTCTTCTTCTTCTCCATCCCAATCATGTTTACGAACAGGTACAGACTCTCCGGTAAGTAATGACTCATCAACAAGCAGGTTTACACTTTCCAGAACAGTTGCATCTGCAGGGACTCTATCTCCCTCTTGCAATACCAATATATCTTCACGAACCACCTCACGTCCGGCTATTCGTTTTTCCACTCCATCACGTATCACTAACGCACGCGGACTTGCAAGATCCTTAAGTGCATCAAGAGCTTTTTCACTTTTTCTCTCCTGATAAAACTCTATTCCCATAACAAAGAACACAAATCCGAGTAACATTATACCCTCTTCCTTGTCTCCTAATAACATATAAAGAGTGCCGCATGCTACCAATAGAATAAACATCGGTTCTTTGACTACACCAAATATTATGTCCCAGAGATTACGAGATTTTTTTCCTTGAAGCTCGTTGTAACCCTCTTTTTTTATCTGCTCTTGAACTTTCTGAGAAGACAAGCCCCGATATTTGGAATCATTATTCGTTTTTATCATATCTGTTATTTTACTATTTTATCAAATATCTCATTTAATTTCCGGAGTTCTTCCACAGTAAGCTTACTGGAAAAGAACTCAAGCAGGTATTGATGAGCAAGTTCATGTCGCTTGTTAATCTGCTTGCCTACATCGGTCAAATGCAGGTGTAAACTCCTACGATCTTCGTCAGATTGGATTTTATAAACACATCCTTTTTGGATGAGTCTTTCCACAACCACTGTTACTGACGGTTTTTTCAGCTTGAGAGCTAAAGACAATTCCGTAATACTTGGATTTCCCAACTCATTTATGGTTTCCAGATAGTTGATTTGCGTTGCAGTCAGATCTGTTATTTCACTATTCTCCTTGGCCTTTTCTTCAGCTTCCGAGATAAGTCTTGAAAGTTTGACAATATTTTCTTTAATATTTTCTGTCATTGCTACCGAACTTTATTTTCGGCAAAAGTAGTTAGTTAGTTCTAACTAACAAAATAAAACTCACAATCTAAATGATTTAATTAAATTACTTTCACATTAATCTTTTCATAAAGTTAAATATTATTTACGAGTTGGAGTATAGGAATTTTCTGCAGCATATTATTTAAA
>CAYOGG010000046.1:0-9626 GCA_964403455.1 uncultured Bacteroidaceae bacterium
GAGCACGGTAAGGTATCATCACACCCTTCGGATCACTTGTAGTACCAGAAGTATAGTTCAATATAGCCATAGCATTCATATCCGTCTCCTCATCATAGGTAACACAGGAAGGAGTAAAACCATTCTGGTATTTTTCCATGAAATTCTTGTCCATATCATTAATAGCAGACAATAGAGCCTCATCTCTACTGAAGGGGCATGAAAAATCAGTCATCAGTATAACACCTATGATATCAGCCATCTTCTCCGGATTCAACCCCGACCATACAATATCACCCACAAGCAAAAGTTTTGCCTCGGAATGATTGACAATAATATGAATATTATCAGGCTTGAAATCATTAAGAATTGGAACAGGTATTGCTCCGTAAGTAAGTACAGCCAAAAATGAGATACCCCAGTTCGAAAAGTTCTTTCCGCAAAGAGCCACCTTATCCCCCTTTTGAATACCGGCTTTTTCAAGCACAATATGGAGTTTTGCAACTTGTTCGGCTACTTCACTATATTTATATGAAGGACCGCTATAATCTGTCAGCGCAGTATAATTCCAATGATTTCGGAAACTATCCTCAAACATTTTTATCAGACTTGTGCTGTTCAGATTGCAATCCGGTTTTCCGTCAATTGTCATAACTTTAATATTACTCTAAATCCAACAATACATTAAAGATCCCAAATAAGACCTATTGCAGGCACAATATTCTTACGTAAGTATGTCTCTTTAACAGGAATAACTCCGCCATAAGTAGATGTCTTTTCAAAGTCATCATAAGTAGTCCACATGCAACCTAAATCAATAGCCAACTTTTCATTGATGGAATACCTGAAACCACCTGTAAGCGAATAGCTACTCATCATAAATCCCGTATTGGTATTATAATCACTTGTTACATCATAAATTGATGCCTGACCTCCCATACTTACAATCCACTTGTCATTAAGCTTATACTCTGCACCTAAAAGATACTCCACTGTATTATTATCTACTAATTTCTCCAAACCGTTATAATCCGCATCCTTGTCGAAATAGTAATGAAAACCGGCCGAAACAGTCAGGCTCGGAGTGAAATCATAAGCTGCACCGATAGTCAACAAAGCCGGTTGATCGGCATGAGACTTCTTACCATCCTCAAATCTGCTTAAAGAAGCAACTGAACCAAATGCTTTAGGAAACTCTTTCGTATCATTCTCTGCATTAATATTCATACCAAACTCATATTTTACTGCGGCACTGAATCTGTCAGTCTTATAGTTTACCCCAAGTATTGGAGCAATACCCAAACCCGATTGATCGCAATCCAGATTGTATATGGAATCCTGACCGGTACCTAAAACATTATACCTAACCTCACCCGTATAATTGGCCATATAATAACCGAGTCTGATACCAGCGGCCAATGACAAGTTATCAGTCACTTTATAAGCGCCTCCTACCTGCCAGCCGAAAAGATAAGTTTTCCCTGTAAAAGATGATGACTCAGCAGCAGCACCTGCTAAATTTTTAGCTATGGTAGGACCAACTGATCCAGCAAGTTTTTGAAAGATTGCGCCGCGAACCATAGCATCGAACATAGGCAGACCATCCTCATACTCACATGCACCGCCACCGCCGGGAACACCTAAATGAGAACTGATGCTCCAACGATCAGCTACATAAACGAAATCAATTGAAGGTATAACCGGAGATACAATGGTACCCTTATACTCTTTGTTTTGCATTGCCTCAACAGGCACTGCAGGATTAGTGAGTAACGTACCAGTTATATTCCTCTGCTGAAAAGCAGACTGATTATTAAAACCGAAATGAAAGCCGTTGCTCATAAAAGCCACACCGGCCGGGTTATAGTAAGCAGCATCAACTTCAGTTATTGCATCACGAGCAGGGTTTCTCATAAAAGCCGCACTCTGATTTGAGTTTGTTACCAAACCGCCGGCAAAAACAGTAGCAGTTGCCATAAACAACATCACACCACTTGAAATAACTTTTTTCATATTAAAGAATTTTTTGTTTTGTTTGACGACGCGAATTTACCGGCTATAGTTATGTTAACATCCATTGTTCATCATATTGTGACGAAATATCAACTAATTTGTGGCGAACAGCCACTTATTCGCGCTTTGGGAATTCGCCCCACACCCCGAAAATCACATAATGTAACAGTTCTTACACCTTTCAAATAAAATGAGTAACTTTGCATACTATGAAGATTGGCCGCTTCAAAACCATCTTCGTTACAGAATAATATATTAGGGAATAAGATGAATTTAAGAACTCAAATTCCGGAGTTTCTGACGGAAAAGAAATTCTTATATTGGACAGTGTTATTTATCACCGTCTTTTCTTTCCTTTTCATGAATATCTACAAACCATTTTCCAACACAACTTGGTTCAGCTTCAATAACGAGAGACAATTACTTTCGATGTTATTCTTTTACATAGTGGGAGTATTATTCCTATTCCTTAGCAAGAACATACTCTGGGAAATTCAGAAAAAAACGCCATTTACATATTTAACTTTAGCTGCTTACATATTATCTGAAATCTTAATAATATCCGTTTTTTACGTTGCCTTCACCAAACTTGCCTCAAACAGCCAGATTAGAATCATTCCCATCTTCATCAAAGCATTTATATGCATTACGCTGATTATGATAATACCATACACCATCTCCTTTCTATACGGAACGGTAAAAGGTCTTAACAGGGTAATTCAAGAAAAAGAGAGTAAAAAACATATCGGACCTCACTTGATTAATTTAAGAGACCTCAAAGGTAAAATAAAACTATCTCTCATATCCAACAGTCTGCTTTACGTAACATCAGAAGACAACTACGTAAAAATAATATATGAGCAGTCAGGAAATGTGGAAAGTATAATGCTTCGTACCACAACAAAAAATCTTGAAGAAAACTTCGGAGCAGGGCTTATCAGATGCCATCGTTCATACATGGTCAATATCATACGCGTCAAACTATTCAATAACGATCGCGAGAACATGTATATAGTCCTAGACAATGAAAAAGTAAATCCAATTCCCGTCTCCCGTTCTTATAGAGAAATAATAGAAGAAACACTTACTCAACGGAACTGAACGAAAGGATCTCAACCTTACAATATCGTATTTTTCACCATCACCCTATCTTCAATTCATTATACTAAAGAAATTTAAGAATTGAATTGTTAAGACGTTAACAGTTGCTACGGCAAAAAACAAAAAAAAGAATTCACTCACGTGAACTCGTTTTTTCAATTTCCCTCGCAGAACTTTTTCCCACGAGGTGAACCTTACAATCTTCACAGATTCTGGGGTCCTCTTTAATTACTAACCTAATTACTAACCAATTAATGCTTATGAGAATTATCCTTTGTTTTCGACTGCAAAAGTACACACTATTCTCATATGTTGTCACTTAAATGTTGTAAATAGAAGTAAAACTAACATAACTAGAAATTATTCGAAAAAGTATCATAATATACTCACTTTGAATGTTTTACCCGTTCTTCCTCATAATCATACAGATCTGTAGGGTACTCACCTGTAAAACAGGCTGTACATAAATCACTTCTATGGCTGGCCTTATAAAGTGCATCCTTAGACAAAAAGTACAGAGAATCAGCCTCAATGAACTTGCAAATTTCGTCAGTATTCATTTTGGAGCCAATTAACTCATCATACGTTCCAGTATCCACTCCATAATAGCAAGGACAGCTGTATTTCGGACTGGCAATACATATATGAACCTCCTTTGCACCTGCATCGCGAAGCATTCTAACTATCTGACGTGAAGTAGTACCGCGAACTATTGAATCATCAATAAGCACTATACGCTTACCATTTATTACACTGTGTACCGGAGAAAGTTTCATCTTGACACCCTTATCGCGCAATGCCTGAGTAGGCTGAATAAAAGTTCTACCCACATACTTACTCTTCAACAATCCCATCTCATAAGGTAGTCCTGCAGCCTCTGCATAACCCATTGCGGCACTTAAACTTGAATCCGGAACACCTACTACTATATCTGCGTCCACAGGATGTTCCTTATAAAGTAACTTACCGGACTCCTTTCTGAAAGTGTGCACATTACAGCCCTCTATATCACTATCCGGACGTGCAAAATAGATATACTCCATGACGCACATCTTATGACGTTTGAATATCGAGTAGTGATTGCTTCTAACGCCGTGGCGATCAATGGTAACTACCTCACCAGGTTCAACATCACGCAAGAACTTAGCTCCTATAGCATCAAAAGCACAAGTCTCACTCGATATAACATACCCGTCACCCAATGTTCCAATAGATAGCGGATGAAAACCGTATTTGTCACGACATGCGTAAATACGATTAGCAGTCATCACCAACATAGAGAAAGCCCCTTCCAATACATTCAGAGCATCCATCAGATTATAAATCCTTTGATCATCACTACGTCCTTTTTTAATCAAATGAGCAAACAGTTCGCTGTCTGATGTAGTCTGAAAAAGACTGCCATGCAACTCCAGATGACGACGTAGGACTTTTGAGTTGATGATATTCCCATTATGAGCCAATGCAAAATCGCCTGTAGAATGGTTGAATGTGAATGGCTGAATATTCTCAATACCACCCACATTTGTGGTCGGATAACGTACATGCCCAATAGCCATAGAGCCGGAAAGCTGATGAAGATTCTGCTCATTAAAGACCTCGCTTACCAATCCGCTGCCCTTGAATAAGTGCAAATGCGAATCATCGTC
The DNA here is from genome assembly GCA_964403455.1 of uncultured Bacteroidaceae bacterium. Taxonomy (GTDB): domain Bacteria; phylum Bacteroidota; class Bacteroidia; order Bacteroidales; family Bacteroidaceae; genus Colenecus. The sequence continues at coordinate 4,743 of CAYOGG010000046.1, forward strand.
CACCGTCACAATGCCGCAGCCCTGCTGTCCTCGGTGTTGAAGACTATGCAAAGCATAGTAAGAAAGATGAGCAGCATCACTTACGCCGTATATCCCGAATACGCCGCACTCATCATGTATCTCAGCATCATCAAAGGTATTCATTTCAAAGTCATTAAACGTGAATAAATTTCTTCATAAGCCTGCATGACATCACCCATATCCCTACGGAAACGATCCTTATCCATCCTTCGACCGCTCTTTATATCCCAGAAACGACAAGTATCGGGACTAATCTCATCAGCCAACAATATCTCTCCGTCAGTTGTCCTTCCGAACTCCAACTTAAAATCTATCAGACTTATATCAATCTTCAAAAAAAGATCAATCAAAACCTCATTGACTCTCAGAGCAATGTCACTGATCTTCTCCAATTCTTCAAAAGAAGCAATACCTAAAGCAACAGCATGATGTGCATTAAGCATGGGATTATCAAGCGACTCATTCTTATAATTCATCTCAAAGATAGGAGAAACAAACTTCATACCCTCCTTTAAGCCTAACTTATTTACTATAGAACCTGAAGCCACATTTCTCACCACCACTCTAAGAGGCAATACGGAAACCTTTCGACAAACCTGTTCACGTTCCCCAATCATCTCAATGAAATGAGAATCAATACCGGCCTTGCGTAATTCACCGAACAGAATTGAAGAAATCTTGTTATCAAAAATACCCTTATTGACCAAAGTAGCCTTTTTGATATTGTGAAAGGCCGTGGCGGTATCCTTAAAATGGATAATCACCTTTCTATCGTCCTCAGTAGCATAAACCACCTTGGAATAGCCTTCAAACAATACGTCACCTTTATGCATGCTATATATATTAAATGTATTCCGCCCAATGACGTATCCCGAGTCCATCAATACCCACCTTACAGATAGCATAAATATATGCACCGGCAAGTCTGGCATTGGTTATCAAAGGAATATTGAAATCAACGGCAGCACGTCTTATCAGATAACCGTTGTCAAGCTCCGACTGCGAATGGTTCTTTGGAATATTTATCACCAGATCCACCTTACGATCTCTCAGATAATCCATCACATTAGGCGTCTTTCCTGAATCCGGCCAGTGAAGCTGTACCGTTTCAATGCCGTTCTCAGCTAAGAAACGCATCGTACCACCGGTAGCATAAAGCTTATAACCGGCATCTCTCAACATAATAGCAGCATCAAGCAAATCAACCTTTGAATGCGTGGGACCTGAAGATATCAGCACACCCTTATCCTTTGACGGAATATGATGACCTACTGAGATCATACTCTTGAGCAGAGCCTCATAGTAATTATCTCCTATACATGCCACCTCACCGGTAGAAGCCATATCCACACCAAGTATGGGGTCAGCCTTCAAAAGACGGGCAAAAGAGAACTGAGAAGATTTGACACCAACATAATCAATATCAGCAAACGTCTTTCCATAAGGTTCAACCTCGTTACCCAGCATAATCTCGGTAGCCATACCGATAAAGTTGAACTTGGTAATCTTGGATACAAACGGGAAGCTTCTTGAGGCACGCAAGTTACACTCAATAACCCTCAGAGCATTATCCTTAGCCAGAAACTGTATATTGAACGGTCCTGAAATATTCAGAGCCTCAGCTATCTGACGTGAAATCTTCTTAATCTTACGGATAGTCTCATAATAAAGCTTCTGAGCAGGGAATACCACCGTAGCGTCACCCGAATGAACTCCAGCAAACTCAATATGTTCACTTATGGCGTAACACTTAATCACACCGTTCTGTGCTACAGCATCAATCTCCACCTCCTTGGCACGTTGCAGAAACTCAGTCACCACTACAGGATGCTCCTGACTCACCACAGCCGCATTATTCAGAGAATTCTCCAGTTCATCACGATTATCAACCACTCTCATTGCCGCACCGGAAAGCACATACGACGGTCTGATCATAACCGGCAGATCCACCTCATCTACAAAATCGTAGATATCCTTCATATTTGTCAACTCCTTCCAACGCGGCTGATCAATACCCAGAGAGTCACACATCTGAGAAAATTTCTGTCTATCCTCAGCCATATCAATAGATTTAGCCGATGTTCCCAATATATTTACTCCTTGTTTATCCAGCAGAAGAGCCAGGTTATTCGGTATCTGACCACCAGTAGAGACAATCACACCCTTAGGCTGCTCCATATCGCAAATATCCAGCACACGCTCCAGCGTAAGCTCGTCAAAGAACAGACGGTCACAGACATCATAATCCGTACTAACAGTCTCGGGATTATAATTAATCATAATAGCCCTATAACCCATCTCCTGGATCTTCTTGATGGCAGCCACACCGCACCAGTCAAATTCCACACTACTACCTATTCTGTATGCACCGCTACCCAGCACAATAACCGATTTCCCGTCATGTTCGAAATTAATATCATTCTCCGAACCGTTATAAGTCAGGTAAAGATAGTTAGTCTGAGCAGGATATTCACCTGCAAGCGTATCTATCTGTTTTACGGAAGGCAATATACCCAAAGACTTACGATAGGCCCTCACCTTCAAAGCCTTAACATGAGGTCCGATATTTTCATCCGTCAATATAAACTTTCCTATCTGATAATCCGAGAAACCCATCTGTTTTGCACCGAGCAGCAACTCACTACTCAGTGAATCCAGAGATTTGACAGACTCCAATTTATTCTTATAGTTATGTATATTCTCCAGACGGTACAGGAACCACTTGTCGATCTTGGTTATATCATGCAGCTTATCCACCGAATAGCCATTTTCAAATGCCATCGCTATTGCTTCCATACGCTTGTCCGTAGGATTATTCAGTTCAAAGTCAATATCGGGAACACTCACCGCATTACCCACAAAACCGTGCATGCCCTGCCCTACCATTCTCAAGCCTTTCTGGATAGCCTCCTCAAAAGTCCTTCCTATAGACATAACCTCACCAACGGACTTCATACTGGAGCCTATCAGTTTCGAAACACCTTCAAACTTACCCAGGTCCCAACGCGGAATCTTACAAACCACATAGTCCAAAGCCGGCTCGAAACAAGCCGAAGTAACCTTAGTGACAGCATTAGGAATCTCATCAAGACCGAATCCCAGACCCAATTTAGCTGCCACAAAAGCCAACGGATAGCCGGTAGCCTTTGAAGCCAATGCCGATGAACGGCTCAGACGAGCATTCACCTCAATCACACGATAATCGTCAGAATCCGGATCAAAAGCATATTGAACATTACACTCGCCTATAATACCCACGTGACGTATAATATCAATAGCTATCCTACGAAGCTTATGATACTCATGATCATTGAGAGTCTGAGACGGAGCCACTACAATACTCTCACCCGTATGAATACCCAGCGGATCGAAATTCTCCATATTACAAACAGTGATACAGTTGTCATAACAGTCACGTACCACCTCATATTCAATCTCCTTCCATCCCTTCAGCGATTCCTCTACAAGAATCTGCGGAGAATATGTAAATGCCGACGAAGCCAGCTTCTGCAGTTCCTCATCGTTTGCACAAAATCCCGAACCCAGGCCGCCCAGCGTATAAGCCGCACGCACAATCACCGGATAACCAATCTCCTTAACTACAGACAGAGCCTCTTCAATAGACTCCACAGCCACACTCCTCGGTGTCTTGACACCAATGGAGTGCATCATATCCGCAAACAATTCACGGTCCTCAGTATTTATGATAGCCTGAACCGGCGTACCCAAAACCTTGACCCCGTATTTCTCCAATATACCATTCTTGTAAAGCTCCACGCCACAGTTCAGAGCCGTCTGACCTCCGAACGCCAGCATAATGGCATCAGGATGCTCCTTAATTATCACCTTCTCAACAAATTCCGGAGTGATAGGCAGATAATAAATAAGATCCGCAATACCCTCGGAAGTCTGAACGGTAGCCACATTCGGATTTATCAGTATAGTAAACTTACCCTCCTCATGAAGAGCCTTCAGAGCCTGAGAGCCGGAGTAATCGAACTCACCTGACTGACCGATCTTCAGTGCACCCGAACCAAGTACAAGTATTCTTTCAGCTTTTTCCATATCAAGTGAGTTATTTATTCTTTTTATATTCAACCATATTATTCACAAAATCGGCAAAAAGAGACTCCGTATCCACCGGGCCGCTTGAGGCTTCCGGATGAAACTGAGTAGAGAAGAACGGCTTAGTCTTGTGCCTGATACCCTCATTGGTACCATCATTCAGATTCACAAACATAGTCTCCCAGTCAGACGGCATGGTATTGTCATCAATCGCAAAACCGTGATTCTGTGAAGTGATAAAACATTTATGAGTACCAGGGATATTCACCGGCTGATTATGACTCCTATGACCGTACTTAAGTTTATACGTAGAAGCACCGGCAGCAAGAGCCAGCAACTGATTGCCCAAGCAAATACCCATGATGGGACGCTCCTCATTAAGGGCCTTTCTGATATGCTGAATAGTGGAAACACACTGAGCAGGATCACCCGGACCGTTAGAAATAAACAATCCGTCATAATCCTCATTTGAAAAGTCATAATCCCAAGGCACACTCTTTATAGAAACATCGTGCTTCAGAAGACAACGAATAATATTGTTTTTCATACCGCAATCCACCATCAGAACCCGATATTTTCCACTTCCGTAGTTCGATATCTCACCTGATGAAACCATTGCTACCAGATTATCCTTGTTAGGATCATAAAAAGGCACATCAACATCATCGAAAACAATCTTACCCAGCATGGAACCGCATTCGCGAAGTTTCTTAGTAAGAGCGCGAGTATCAATGCCGCATATACCGGGCACCTGCCACTCCTTTAACCACTCCCCAAGACTGCGTTTTGAATCCCAAT
>CAYOGG010000047.1:0-9413 GCA_964403455.1 uncultured Bacteroidaceae bacterium
CACTGCTCAATGATCTGCAAAAATAAATTGGGTGGCGCATTGTCAAAGTCAGGAAATACTTTATAATTAACAGATTAAACAGAACAAGAAATGAAACAGAACATTGTATCTAAAGTAGTGGTAGAAAAAAGCTGGCTGATGCCGGTGATACTTATTGGCTTCATATTGTTGAGATTACTATTAGCGATACCCGGACTATATATTGATTCATCAAATGAATCGTATATGAAACTATTGGATTTCGCGGTAGAATCGTTATTATTTCCAATCGGCAATATCTCTCTTTTTATTCTGAACGTATTTCTTTTAATTTATTACAGAAAGGAAATACCGAATATTGATGGCAAAGTAGGTTTGATGGCGATTGCTGTTGGTCTATTCTTTGTTAGTTTTCTGATGTTAAGTGTCTGGGCAAGTTTCAATGATTACCGATATGATCACTTCGCCGATAATCTCACTATTCCGGATGGCCTAAAGACAGAAGAACCTCTCTATGATACATTGGAAATAAGTCAGATAGACTCGATAAAACTATCATGCCGGGACACTTTGATATTATATAGCGATGGACAGCAATACTCCGCCGATATATGGTTTTCACCGAAAGGAGAATCCGGCAAAGTATGCATTGAAGCAACAGAAGTAACAACCGGAACGGAGTTATCTAACCTAAAAAAGAACACACTGACCCCCGTTGCTGCAACAACAGAACCAAACAAAATGATCTGCCAACATATAAGCAGTTTTGCCATTTATGAGGGAAACTTCGGGCAGTATTATGCTGCAGAGATAAAAGCCTGGTTTATTCCGGACAACACGGAACACAAACCGTTCGTGATAGCATCAAATATATTCAAGGTCCAAGGTTGGCAACGATAAATATTTTGAATCGTGAATTCTATTCCAAATGGTAAGGGGAAATAGGTATTGTCTTTAAAAAGTCTCTTCTATCTTTGGTACTTCTATTGAATTTCAATAAATTGCGGGATTATTAAAAGAATTTTGTTATGAAAAGAGGTCTTTTTCTATTATTTGCTTTGGCTCAAGTATTCAATCTTTGCGCTTCGGCACAAACCGTGTCAAAAGCCAGTCCTGAAAAAGATGAATTAGATATTGTATTAACCGATCCTTTAACGGGACAGCTTATGTCTCTCTCAAATAAAAAACATTTACGTGTTTTGTTTGTGTTAGACAAAACTACTGTAAAAGCTGATTTTAGAAAGTTAACTACAGATACAGACCTAAAGTCTGTCTCCAAGAGAGATCTATCTGAAATAATGGGAGTCAAGCCCAAAAAGTTATATGCATACAGACTATTAGAAGGAACTCAAGCAACACAATTATGGGGTATGGCAGGAGCCGACGGAGTAGTTGATGTGATAAGCAAACCAATGTATCGTTCACTTAAGAAAGAAGGACTTCATGATTCCTATCAATTGGTTAAGTAACTTAAAAAAGCATAGTTATGAGAATTACACGTTTTTTGTTTTTAACAACATTACTTGCTGTTGTTGTACATAGTCCTATATCAGCACAAGAGAATCTGATTAAGAGTGATTTTCCTACCGGTGATTATGACAGCCTCTTAAAGAAGAAGTTGGTTCCTGAGAAAATGACATGGGGCTATGTTTTCATACCGTCATTCGAACCAGAATACAGCATAATATGTGTCTCAAAGAATAATGAAACCTTGCTGATATATAATAAACCCGATATTAGCATCTGGTATGACATTCAAGAACAGATGTGGGTAGAGGAGGGTAACATTAGGAAACTTTCAGGCGTTAAATTAGATGAATCTAAGATTCATGCAAAGATAAGTTCGGATACTCTTGTTATTAGTAAATCTTTAGCAGCCTCTCTTAACCGCCTGATGCGACAAGTAATTGATGATGCAAAAACTAAAGAAACAAGTTCTACCACAGGAGACGGAGGATTATATGTTACCGGCGAGATACTACATTTGGATGGTACAACATACGTGTTTCTGTATAATGGCAAAGCTGCAGAGTGTTGGTCGCCAAATAAAGATACATACTGTTTTAAGCTTATATCTTTGATGGATTCCATCAGAAAGACCATAATAAACAATGATGCCGGTCAGATTAAAGTCGGTGAACTGTTAAAAACCCAATAGATATTGATTAATTTAGTATTTCGTAGATTATTTCTTGATTATGGATTTGAGATATGAACATAAAAAAAACATAAAAACTTATTTTTTATTGCTTGCATTCGGTTTTTTTGTCTCTTGTGATTGCTTACAACATGTGCAAGGAATTGTATTAGACGCTGAAACACAATTGCCAATTGATAGTGTTATAATTGTTGACAAGAATTTACCTGATAGTTTATTAACTACGGATTTGATTATTTATACAGATAGTATAGGGGGATTTGATTTTTCATCAAAGGTGGTAGGTTTGTTTGGTTGTCCTAAGATATCTCTTTCGTTTAAGAAAGAGGGATATGAAATAACGAATAAGAAGTATAAATCTTGTTGTACTGAAGGAATTATAGTTAATTTAAAACATAAATAGAGTACAAAAAGCCCGACAATGATGTATGTCTTTAACTGAAAAGTTAGATACAACTTTTGGGGATCACATACTAAAACCTGTTTTTTAATATAGCCTGAAAACCAGAATAGAGAAATATAAATTCATGGATTAAAAGGTCGTTACAATTCTGTAGAAGCTGGGCCAAATTGAAAAAAAATCGTATCTTCGCTACCATAAAAAAATACTGAAAATGGCAGCTAAAGACCCTAAAGAATATCCTTTTTAAATGATTATGAAAAAATCATTCTTACTTTTCATTGCATTTGTGTTTAATAGTGTTCTTCTATATTCACAAAGTATATCAGTTGAATTATCAATACATTGGGAAATAGATTCTATTTCATATCCATTGAGTGAAGAAAATCCATATGTTCCATTTCTTGATATCACTTATAGGAACAATTCTAATGAAGATGTGTATTTTCTTAAAGTCTCGCCTAGTTTAAATGGTTGTCCTACATTTTTGCGTAGCTTCTCTCTGGTTCATCCGCAGGACTATTCCCGTAAGAAGGTTTTTTCTGAATTGGTTAGGAGTAAAGATTATATTATTAATTCATCTTTATTAAGTAATTATTCTGATGATCATTTTACAGTAATTATGGGAACTTCTCCATTTTATTGTAGCAAATTGGAATTATTGCCGGATACATTAGACCCAAATGAGGGTCATATGATTGCAGAAATTAATGATGATTTATCAGATATTTACGGGTTAATATCCACTAGTTATTCTGATTCAGTAAATGCGGGCAATATATATTATTCAACATCGGATATAACAGAAAACGGAGTATCAAACGAGATAAAAAATAAATTTGTTTTTTTAAGGCAAGGAGAGGTTTATTCCGAGAAGTATAATCTTATCGGTTTTAAATTACTTAAGGGACATTTCACCTTCTATGCAAATGGAGATTTTCCATCATATGTTTATACGTCTAATATTTGGGACAAAAAACAACAGAAATTTTTCAATATTCAAACTTTGTTGCCGAGATTAATTGGTGTTTATAAGCTTTATTCTGGCCATTTTTATTCTAATAAAATAACAATATCGTTTTAATATAATACCTAGCCAAAATGAAATGAACCTCGGAAGTTAGACAAGAAACTTTCGGGGTGTTTATGTATCTCAAAAAGATGTTTCATTTTAAATTAAACTAATCAAATTGAATAAAAGATTGTATCTTCGCTACCATAAAAAAATACTGAAAATGGCAGCGACAGATCCTAACGAGACACCTATGATGAAGCAGTTCCTGGAGCTTAAGGCTAAGCATCCGGATGCTGTGCTGTTGTTTCGTTGCGGTGATTTTTATGAAACATATGCCCAGGATGCGGTTGAGATTACTATTAATATCAACTACGAGCCCAGCGGAAACATATCCTCCAATCCCGAAAGAGGAGAATACACCTATGATGCAGACTACAAATCTAATGCCGTTCGGTCCGTAGACAATGATTACGGATGGATACCGGAGAGTGGTCAGGTCATCACCTACAATGCCTTCGGCAAAGTCTCTCATGTCACCTCTACTAAAGGCAGTGATACTTACACCTATGACATCACCTATGGTCCCGACCGTCAGCGTTGGTTCTCGGTTCTAGAGAAAAACGGCTCACTGGTACGTTTGACAGAGTATCATGACGGTTACGATTATGTGTATAAAGATGGTGTGGGAACATATTACTATTACATCAATGGCGCAGACGGTCTGGCAGTCGTTTATACAGTAAATACTCAGAATAACGAAAAAGGCTATTACGTGGAGAAAGACCATTTGGGTTCCATCAGAGCATTGTATAACAACTTCGGTCAACTCGCCTTCGCCGCCAACTACGACTCGTGGGGCCAACGCAGTTTAGTTAATAACGCTTCATATATACCATTCTATCGTGGCTTCACCGGTCATGAGCATCTCGATGAGCTGGGTCTGATAGACATGAATGGCCGTATGTATGACCCGTTAATCGGTCGTTTTCTCAGCCCAGATCCATTCATTCAACTGCCTGACTATTCGCAGAGCTTCAACCGCTATTCCTACTGCATGAATAACCCGTTGAAGTACACCGATCCGAGTGGTGAATTTTTTGGTACATTCTATACAGCTCCTATAGATTTCTTTTGTACTTTGTTTTTCCATGGAGGGTTAGATGTTACAAGTAAAAGTTCTAGACATGAAGCTTGGAAGAATTTTGATCCTACGGCATCATGGTCAAAAACCAATAAGGCTTGGAAGATTGATATGGGACTGTTTAAAACGGATTCAGATAAGAATTTCTGGGAAAGATCATGGGAACTGTTATCTCGTTTTACATGGCAGTCTCCGCAAACATTCCTTGGAAATTATTATTTACATACAAAAAATATCTTAGGAGGAGTAAAAAGTGTTGATTACTACGGAGGTGCTACAGTGGTTGAGTCCTACTCAGGAGAAGAAAATGATCCGTGCGGTAATCATAGTAAAGGTATTACATTGGGAAATTACATTAATGGAAATAGAGGAATAAAAGCATCACCGGATAATCGTTTATTTCAACACGAATATGGACACTATTTGCAAAGTCAGTCATCCGGTTTATTCTATCTATCAAAATATGGAATACCAAGTCTTTTATCTAATAAAAATGACCATAACCATCATCCTACAGAACAGGATGCAAATGCCAGAGCATTGATGTATTTTGAAAATTATGATACATGGGACTATGGTTTTAATCCAATAAATGGATATAATCCAAGGGAAAACGACGAAGATGAGTTGAAGAGTGCTTTGCGTAATAATCGTCTACGGTTATCATGGTATGATTATGTAATGTATCCTTTTAATTTGACTATCGTGTCCGGATTAATAAATACTGCAATACAGAATTCTCAATACTAATATTAAACTATATAATATGAAACCAAGAATTATAATTGTTTTATTTACTGCATTATTTTTTTGTGTAGCTTGCTTTCGCGATAAGGATTGCCACTATGCAATTACTTTTATAAATAATAGTAATAATACATTGTACATCGATTGGTGTGGTGCATATCCTGACACTCTTTGGATTGGAGATCCAAATCCATTATTAAATGATTATAATAAAGTACTGCCTTTTGAGAATAACTGTTCATCACTTAGATCAAGAGATTGCTTTTGTTATAATTTTAATTATCCTGAATTAGTTCGTGATGATACAATAATGGTATATGTTTTCGATGCTGATGTCTTAGAGAATACTCCGTGGGATACCGTAAAAGCAAAATATCTGGTATTGGAACGTTACGATTTGAGTTTGGAGGACTTGGAACGTTTGAATTGGACAATAACGTATCCAAAGGACTCTATAAAATAGAGCGGTGAAGGAACATATGCACATAAGCTACGAGCCGAGCGGCAACATGTCTTCCAAGTGGGGCATAGGAGCATACACCTACGATGCTGACGACAAACCTCATGCCGTTCGTTCCATAGACAACGATTACGGATGGATACCTGATAGTAATCAGGTCATTACTTACAATTGCTTCGGCAAAGTCTCTCATGTCACCTCTACTAAAGGCAGTGATACTTACACCTACGACATCACCTACGGTCCCGACCGTCAGCGTTGGTTCTCGGTACTGATGAAGAACGGCTCACTGTTACGTCATACAGAGTATCATGACGGTTACGATCAAGTATATAAAGATGGAGAGATAACATACTACTATTACATAAACGGTGCAGACGGTCTGGCAGTCGTCTATACCGTCTATACTCAGAATGGCGAACAAGGCTATTTCGTAGAGAAAGACCATCTCCTATGGAGTTATCTAAGTCTCAACGCGTGGTTGTAAATGATTATTTATTTACCGGATTACGAGTTATATGTAAGATTATACCTTATCAAGGTATTACAACTAATTGTGTTAATATGTCTTCAATAGGTCTTTTGCTAAATGGTATACCTAATATAGGAATTCATCCATATTTATTGCATTTTAGTATTGCAGCTTATTATGCAGGTTTTAGACCTGATATTTTTAGTTATTATCTAAATAACAATTAAAATGACAAGGTTACTTTTCTTTATAAGTATTTTAATGATGGGAATAATTTATTCACCAAAAGCGAATAGTCAGGAGACTATATTGATTAAGCACAACTGTAAGATTATTAATCATGGATATTTTACTTTTTGCACCATTGATGATAATCAAACGATTGAAGAAGTAACATTTATGTATAGTGTTGACATAGAAAAAAAATCATATACTACTAGCTTAATGTCCAAGGACACACTATATATTAATGATGTTGGTAAGAAGTATTTGAGGGATTACAGTGAAAGTGATGTTTGGAACCGTAAGCGGATTGGAACCTCAGTAGAGAAATATTATATGATTTTCCATAAAGATTTTTTGACTTGGAGTAACTTAGAAAAATTAGATTTTTTTACGAGGGTCAGTAAAAAAGAGAAATAAAAAAAGCCCGGCAAGTGATGTTCCCCCCCCCTACAAAAAGTTGGATAGTTAAACATTAAAATATTATTGGTAAAGAGTTCGGTATTGCACCGAACTCTTTAGTTTTAGTGATGTGTACCCGAAAAGTTTGACACAACTTTCGGGATTCACATAATAAAACCTGTTTTTTAATATAGCCTGAAAACCAGAATAGAGAAATATAAATTCATGGATAAAAAGGACGTTACAATTCTGTAGAGGCTGGGCCAAATTGAATAAAAAATCGTATCTTCGCTACCATAAAAAAATACTGAAAATGGCAGCGACAGATCCTAACGAGACACCTATGATGAAGCAGTTCCTGGAGCTTAAGGCTAAGCATCCGGATGCTGTGCTGTTGTTTCGTTGCGGTGATTTTTATGAAACATATGCCCAGGATGCGGTTGAGGCTTCTCAGATACTTGGGATAACGCTCACGAAGCGTAGTAACGGTGGACGTCAGTCTAAGGCACTTGAGATGGCCGGTTTTCCGCATCATGCACTTGATACCTATTTGCCGAAACTGATTAGGGCAGGCCGCAGGGTGGCCATTTGTGACCAACTGGAAGATCCGAAGCTGGCAAAGAAATTGGTTAAGCGCGGAATCACTGAGTTGGTGACTCCGGGTGTGGCTATGAACGACAATGTGCTGATAGGCAAGGAGAACAATTTTCTTTCTGCCGTTTATTTCGGACAGGGTTCTTGCGGTATCTCATTTTTGGATATTTCTACCGGCGAATTTCTTACGGCCGAAGGTACATCGGATTATGTGGACAAACTCATGGCCAATTTCTCACCCAAGGAGGTATTGATTCTTCGTGGAACGAAGCCCAAGTTTGAGGGCGCTTTCGGAATGAAGTACTTTCTGCACGAGATGGATGATTGGGCTTTCAAGGAGTCGTTTGCCATTGAAAAACTGAACAAGCATTTCAAGACAAAGACCTTGAAGGGTTTTGGCGTGGAGCATCTTCACAACGGAATAACCGCAGCTGGTGCCATATTGCAATATTTAATAGAGACTCAGCACGATAATATAAGTCATATTACTTCGATAGCACGTATTGAGGAGGATAGATATGTACGTTTGGACAAGTTCACCATACGCAATCTGGAGTTGATTAACAGTATGTGTGAAGATGGAACGTCGCTGCTTGATGTGATGGACAGGACCTCATGTCCGATGGGCGCTCGTACTTTGCGACGCTGGATGTTGTTTCCTCTGAAGGATGTGAATGCCATTAACCGCAGGCTCGATATTGTGGACTTCATGTTTAAGCATCCGGATATGAGAGATGTGTTGCGTGATAATATTTCTCAGATAGGAGACCTGGAACGTATAATATCCAAGGCTGCTGTCGGACGAATTAATCCACGTGAAGTTCAGAGTCTTCGTTTTGCACTTCAAAGCTTAGTGCCGATAAAACAGGTATGTGCACAATCGGGTGATATCGGATTGTCGGAGATGGCTGACGAAATGGATCCATGTGAGGAACTTCGACATAGGATTGCCCGCGAATTGCGTCCCGATCCGCCTATTGTTACAAACAGAGGCGGTGTGATAGCCGATGGTGTCAATGCCGAGTTGGATGAGCTTCGCAGTATCTCTCATTCGGGCAAGGACTATCTGATAAAGATTCAGCAGCGTGAGGCTGAACAGACCGGAATTCCGAATTTGAAAATTGCATACAATAATGTCTTCGGTTACTATCTTGAGGTCAGGAACACACACAAGGATAAGGTGCCTGACAGATGGATTAGAAAACAGACTTTGGTGAATGCTGAGCGGTATATTACTGAGGAATTAAAGGAATATGAGGACAAGATCCTCGGGGCAGAAGAGCGTATTCAGGCTCTGGAAACACAGGCGTTCGCAGAGCTGACCGGTGCGATATTGCCATACATCAAGGCCATTCAAAACGATGCGTCCGTGATAGCTCGTTTGGACTGTTTTCTGTCTTTCGCTTCTGTTGCCGGTGAGAATAAGTATATTCGTCCTGTGGTGGATGGTAGTGATGTGCTTGATATAAAGCAAGGTCGTCATCCGGTTATTGAGACTCAGCTTCCCATCGGAGAACCGTATATTGCCAATGATGTTTATCTCGATACGGTAAAGCAACAGATTTTGATAATAACAGGTCCGAATATGGCGGGTAAATCTGCCTTGCTAAGACAGACGGCATTAATTGCTTTGATGGCTCAGATGGGCTGTTATGTGCCCGCTGAAAGTGCCCGTATTGGAGTCGTAGATAAGATATTCACCAGAGTCGGTGCCAGTGATAATATCTCTTCGGGAGAATCGACCTTTATGGTTGAGATGACTGAGGCATCGAATATCCTGAACAACCTCTCTGCCCGTAGCTTGGTGCTGTTCGATGAGCTGG
>CAYOGG010000048.1:0-9374 GCA_964403455.1 uncultured Bacteroidaceae bacterium
GAAAGACGGAGTTGATTGAGTGGGTGAAAAACAACGGATTGGCATTGAAAGATGCCACACTTTATTGTACAGGTACTACCGGAAGGCTTGTCTCAGAGGCTCTATTAACGGTTTTCTCTCACAATATTCCTACGGTGAATTGCTTGTTAAGCGGTCCTTTGGGAGGTGATGCGCAGATTAGTGCTATGATTGCTGAAGGTAAATTAGATATGCTTGTATTCTTCTGTGATAATTTGATCATGCAAGGTCATCAAAATGATGTTTTAGGACTTGTAAGATTGGCCTCTCTTTATAATATTCCTTTCGCAACTAATTTAAGCACAGCTGATTATATAGTTAATTCCCCGCTGTTTGAGAGCGATAGCTATGTTAGAGAAATGCCTACATGTATAGAAAAATATAAAAATAGAAAATTGTAGTTTTGGACGTTTTTAAACAAATGCCACAACAAATTTATAAGTTTTATAGTGTTTCTCTTCATAAAAATTTAATGGATAATGAAGGATGCATTACAAGAAAGATTATGGAATAGTAATTACATAAAAGTATGGAGCGGAAACTTTCTTCTCTATTTTGCTTTTATGCTTTTGGCACCTCTTTTACCGATATATCTTAGTGATACGTATTCAGCTGATAAAGAAACTATTGGTATTGTTCTTTCCGGATACACACTTGCGGCTTTGTTTGTTCGTCCTTTTAGTGGCTTTTTGGTAGACAGCTTGCCAAGAAAAGCAGTGTTGCTGGTTACATTCTTTTTTTTCTTTGCATTTTTTGCCGGTTATCTGATAGCAGGCACTCTTACTGCCTTTGCTGTTTTTCGGACATTACATGGTATTCCTTTTGGTGCAGTAACTGTATCAAATAGTACTGTAGCTATTGATGTTTTACCATCCTCAAAACGGACGGAAGGTATAGGTTATTATGGATTGAGTAATAATATTGCTACTGCAATCAGCCCGACTATAGCTCTTTGGATATATCATTATTATCAAAGTTATGATTTGCTTTTTATTATTTCTCTTTTATGCTCTCTTGCCGGATTGATTGTGGATGCTACAATAAAAATACCCAAAAAAGCACCTGCAAAAGATATAAAAACCATTTCATTAGATCGGTTTATATTATTGAAAGGATGGAGCCACGGTATTTCAATTATGTGCTTTGCTCTATCATATAGTGTTATTTCAACATATATTGCAATATATGGGAGAGAGAAGTTGGGTATTAACGAAGGAACAGGAGCATTTTTTATGTTATTGGCATTCGGACTTGCATTGTCCCGTATTATTGGTGGGCGTTCACTAAGAAAAGGTAAAATAGTAGAAAATGCTACGGCAGGAGCTTTGGTATCAGTACTTGGATATTTGATGTTTGCTGCTTTGCATAATAAAGTTGGATACTATGGTGCTGCACTTATTATTGGTCTGGGAAACGGACATATGTATCCTGCCTTTCAGAATATGTTCATAGGTTTGGCATCTAATAATCAGCGTGGTACGGCCAATTCAACAATACTTACCGCATGGGACTTAGGTGCAGGTATTGGTGTCTTGTTTGGTGGAATTATTGCAGAGCGGTTTGGTTATGACAGTGCATTCTGGATGGCTTGTCTTGTTGATGTATTTGGCGTTATATGGTATTTTATTCATTCCAGACTTTACTTTATCAGAAACAGGCTGAGATAATGAATTTTTACTGCCGCAAGAATTAATAAATCTCAGTTGCTTTTGAATCATTTTCTGTTATATTGTTGCAATAATATTGATGAGTCGCTATATTTGTAACGCTAAAGAGGCTTTGTTTGGATAATAATATTAGGTATGATGGCAAAGAATGTAGTTATTATATATTCCAGTTTTAGAAAAAACGGGAATAGTGAGCGGTTGGCTAAAGAATTTGAACGAGGAGCGAAAGAATCCGGTCTGAATGTTCAGAGTATTTATCTTCGGGATATGAAATACGGTTTCTGTAAGGGTTGTTTCGCTTGCAAGAAAACTTATATGTGCATTCAAAAGGATGATATAGCATCAGTCATAGATATAGTTGCCAATGCTGATATTTTGGCTTTTGCCACTCCGGTTTATTACTATTCGGTTAGCGGACAACTTAAGACTTTTCTTGATAGAATGAATCCGATATATGCAGCCGGACATAAGTTCAAGGAAGTTTATCTTTTTGCGACAGCTGAAGAAAATGAGAGCTATGTTCCAGAGGGCACAGTCAGTGATATTCAGGGTTGGGTTGACTGTTTTGAAGGAGTTTCGTTTCCAAAAACTGTTTTTTGCGGAGGAGTAATCCAAGTAGGTGACATTAATACTAAAACTTCCGTTCTAAAGGAGGCTTATGATCTGGGAAAGTCTCTATGAAAAAATACCTATAAAGATTTATCATTCATAGATAAAATTGCTTCTGAAGATACTACATGGGTAATAAATAACCTAATAAATAGAATATGAGAAGAATAGTTATGGCTGTTGCCGCATTGGTACTAACGTTAGGTATTAATGCTCAAACAAAGAGTGAGATTATACCCGGAAAGAAACTTGTTGCCTATTTTTCAGTCTCCGGTAATACCAAAAAGGTAGCTGAGAAAATAGCTCAGACTATCGGTGCTGATCTTTTTGAGATACAACCAAGTGAGCCTTATACTGCTGCTGATGTGGATTACAGAAATAGAGAAAGCCGTTGTATAAAGGAGATGGGAAATCCTACTATACGTCCTGCAATTGCCAATAAGGTTACTGATATGAAAAAGTATGAGACTGTTCTGATTGGTTATCCTATATGGGGAAACTTGCCACCTAATGTCATTAATACTTTTATGGAGAGTTATGATTTCAGTGGGAAAACGGTTATGCCTTTTGCTACTTCAGGCAGTAGTCCTATAGATAATAGTGCAAATAGTCTTAAGACCAAATATCCGACATTAAAATGGGGAACCGGTAAACTTTTTAAGGGCGAGTTTGACAAGACGGCAGTTGAAAGCTGGTTGAATTAGTCTGGTTATCTAACCCCTTTTCAATAACTGTTTATTTATAACTATAAAGGTGCCGATTAAGCACCTTTTATAATTCATTGAAAATAAACATCCAATCTGATTTTTATCGATCGGTAGTAGTTTCTTTACCGGCTGAAACCCATCCGTTAAAGCCGGTACTCAGTTCAACAACCTTATAATCTTTATTGGATAATAAACTTGCTGCTTTCTTGCTACGATTTCCACTTCTGCAATAAACTGCTATTATCTTTTCTTTTGGCAGTTTTACTGATACCAAAGAATCAAAATCCGGTTTAAGGTAGTCAATATTAATTGCATTAGGCAAATGACCTTCCGAAAATTCATCAGAAGTACGTACATCAAGTCTTATTACTGAAGTATCCGATATGGCATTTTCAAAATTGTCAACTGACAATGAAGAAAACTTATTACCGTTTTGAGCCTTGCATCCCGATATACTACCGAATAATACAGTATATACCATAATAAAAATTACTTTGTTAATTATTTTCATATCGTTTTCAGATTAATATGAATATTGATTTTCAGTGAATGCAAAGTTGCTTTGTTTTTTTGAAATTCACAAACAGACTAAGAACTTGTTTTTAATTTATATGAGCTAAATGTTATAATTCGCTGTTGCCGTTTATGTAGTGAATGGTCATTCTTGCGACTTTTTGATCCTGTTCTACCATTTTATATTCAGATAGCTAGCTATTCTCTTATATAAAATAGTAAAATACCTCTCAAAGAATCCTCTCAAAGAATCCTCTCAAAGAATCCTCTTTCACTCTATTAAACGATAAACTCAAAACAGTTTCTAAGAAATAATATAATCTTACATTAATGAATAGAGTCTATTATTATTTCAATCGTCATCATCGTCATCATCATCGTCATCAAATTCCGTTTCATCGTCTTCCTCTTCTTCCCAATGTTCTTCAGACCGTATGACAGTCCATTCTTCTATAACATTTTCAGGTTGAGTTTCGTCATTATGTTTGGTTTTCATACTTTTATTTTTTCTAAGCTATTAATTTATCCGAATTTGCCTGTCAGATATTCCCGTGTTCTCTGATCTTTTGGGTTTGTAAACATAGTATTAGTATCGCCGTATTCTACCAGTTCTCCAAGATACATAAACATTGAATATGTAGATATACGTTTTGCCTGACTCATATTGTGTGTGACTATAATAATAGTCACTTCTTTTTTAAGGTCTTCCATCAGATCTTCGATTTTGTTTGTGGCAATAGGATCAAGTGCCGATGTTGGTTCATCCATCAGTATTATTTCCGGCTTCAGTGCAAGTGCGCGGGCGATACATAATCTTTGTTGTTGTCCGCCGGATAGAAATGTTCCGCGTTTGTTGAGCGATTCTTTCACTTCGTCCCATAAGGCTACGTTTTTAAGGCTTTTTTCGATGATTATGTCACGGTCCGCTTTTGAAACGCGGATGCCGTTAAGTTGGTAGCCGGCCATTACATTATCGGCAACACTCATTGTAGGAAACGGATTGGGGCGTTGGAAAACCATACCGATTTTTCCTCGTACCTCTATTGGGTTCATTTCAAGGATATTATGCCCATTTAAAAGAATTTTACCTTCTACGTGAATACCTCTATATAGTTCGTGCATCCGATTTATGGCCCTTAACAAGGTGCTTTTTCCGCATCCCGATGGGCCCATAATTGCTGTAATTTCGTTTTTTTGTATGGCTGCATCTACATATTTTACAGCCATAGTGTTTTTTGTGTATGAAGTACACAGACTTTTTATTTCCAATATAGGATTTTTTATATTTTCCATTTTCTTGCAAGGTATTTGGATGCCAAATTAAGAATCAGTACAAAGATTAGAAGGAAAAGCGATGCACTCCAGATGAGGCTTTGAAGATTCGGATCGTTGTAGAATTCCCAGATCAGCAAAGGTACTGCTGACATGGGCTTGTTTACGTTCAATTGGATGACGGAGCATCCCAGAGCTGTAAACATAAGTGGAGCAGTCTCGCCGATTACACGGGAAACGGCTAACAGAATGCCTGTAAAAATACCGCCGAATGCAGAAGGTAAAAGTACTTTCAATACTACACGGCGGTAACTTCCGCCTAATGCAAGTCCTGCTTCTTTAAGGCTTAGAGGTAGCATTTTGAGTGTCTCTTCTGTAGAACGGATTATCAGAGGTAGCATCATAATAAATAATGCGATACTACCGGCTAAGGCTGAATATCCCCTCATAGGTATAACAATCCAGATGTATATTATTATACCGATTATGATGGAAGGGGTACCCTGTAAAAGGTCTGTCATGTAACTGACGATCTTTGCAAATCTGGTCTTTTTGTTTTCAGAAAGGAATATACCGCATAATATACCGACTGGTATTGCAATTGCGGAAGCCATCAGCAACATAAGCAGTGTTCCTATTATTCCGTTTGCTATTCCGCCGGGAATTGCTTCCCCCGAATGGATGGCCTGCATAGCTTTATAAGCTGTTGGAGTCGCTTCGGTAAAGAATGTGATACTTATGTTTTTCCATCCTTCATAGATAACCTTTCCCAATATGGCAAGAAGTGGTATGGATGTCAGAGCAGCCAAAATACATATGAGTGCATGCAGCAGGTTACTTCTGAATATTCTGAAATGAATAGTATTGATTTTCATATCCATATGATTTATTATTGGACAGAAACTCTTTTAATCCATATCTTGCCTATCAGATTTACGATGGCAGTAATAAAGAAGAGAATGAGTCCGATAGCTATAAGTGCGGA
Organism: uncultured Bacteroidaceae bacterium; assembly: GCA_964403455.1. Lineage (GTDB taxonomy): Bacteria > Bacteroidota > Bacteroidia > Bacteroidales > Bacteroidaceae > Colenecus. Next base: position 5,772 of record CAYOGG010000048.1, read on the forward strand.
AAGTTTTAGTCCTGTAGCTTCTCCGAATTGGTTTGCGATGATGCTGGCCATAGTATTCCCTGTCTCTACTACGGATTGAGGAATCTGGTTCGTGTTTCCAATAAGCATAGTTACAGCCATTGTTTCACCTAAAGCTCTTCCCATAGCTAGTATGAAAGAGGAGAAGATTCCCGATCCAGCAACCGGAAATACTATATATTTTATTACTTCAGCCCTTGTAGCTCCGAGACTGTAGGCTCCTTCTTTCAGTTCGGCCGGAATCATTTTGATGAATTCGGCGCTTAAGGAAGAAGCATACGGTATTATCATTATGGAAAGAACCAATGCGGCGGTCAGTATTCCTGATCCTTGGTCAGATAGCCCCAGTAAAACGACTATGGGCCTGAGAACGTAAAATCCCCAAAGTCCATAGATTATGGAAGGAATACCTGCCAGAAGGTCTGTTACGGTACCCAGTATGTTTGCGATCTTATGACCTTTGTAATATTCTCCGGTGAAAAGGGCAACAGGTAATGAGAACGGCAGGCAAAAAATCAAGGCAAGAAACGTTGTCAGCAACGTTCCGGTAATAAAAGGAAGGGCTCCGTATTGCTCGTTACCAGGAGTATAGTTCCACTGATCCGAAAATATGAATTTCCAAAAACCGAATTTTGAGAAGGCCGTATTCGCATTTATGGTCAGCGAATAGATGATTCCTCCGCATAAGAAAGGTATTATGAAAGCAGAGATCCAAAGGAGGATCCGGAACAGATCGTCTTTTTTGGATCTCAGACTTTTGTTTGCTTTTTTTATTCTTAAGCAGTTCATAATTATTTATAGAGTACTTCACCGTTATAAGTGATGGTCTTCAGATTCTTAATGCTCTTTTCGATCGCAGCCTTAGGCAGTGGTGCATAGTTTACTGCCGTGGTTTTTTTCTGTGCTTCGTTGCTCATCATATATGCGATCAGTTTTACTGTTTCTTCAGCCTGTTCCTTATTTCTTCCACTGTAGTTTTGTTCTTTGTAAATGATGATCCATGTAAAGCAACTTATCGGATAAGCACCTTTTGCATCTGAATTAGTTATCATAGTACGGGTATCATTTGGAATATCTCCGGTAGCTGCCGCCGAAATGCTTTGAGCATCGGGATTGATGAACTCGCCTTGTTGATTTTTAATCTTTGCATATTTGATGTCCTGTGCGAAAGCATATTCGGATCCTATGTAGCCTATGGTGCCGTCGGTTTGACCTATGATGCCGGCTACTCCCGGATTGCCTTTAGCAGCCTGTCCTGCCGGGAAGTTTACGGATTTTGCCGATCTGTATTTTTCTGCCCATTCTTTACTTACTTTGGTTAGGTAATCCGTGAATACGAATGTCGTACCGCTTCCATCGGAACGGAATACCGGTATGATATTTTTATTCGGCAACTGTATATCAGAATTCAGATCTTTTATCCTTTTGTCGTTCCATTTGGTTACATTACCTGCGAATATGTCTGCTATCAGCTCACCGGTAAGATTAAGTTGTTTGATACCGTTTAGATTGTATGCCACTACAACTGCTCCCAGACAGGTAGGGAAATGTACTACGGGTTTGACCTTGGACATCTCTTCGTCAGACATGTATGCATCGCTTCCGGCAAAATCCACAACTTCATCGGATAGGTTGCGGATTCCTCCTCCGCTACCGATTCCACCGTAAGAAACCTTTACGCCTGTCTTCTTTTGGTAATCTTCAAAGGACATGTTGTAGTAAGGCAGAGGAAATGTTGCACCTGCGCCGGATAGAGAAACGGAAGACTTCTTTTCTACTGTTTCCGACGTCTTTTTGTTTTTGTTTCCACAACTGTTCAGTGCAAGAATTGTGACAGCACAAAGAACGATTGTAAGAATGTTTTTTTTCATTGTTATAAGTTTTTAATAAGTTTATCAGAGTGAGAATATTGCACTGATGTAGCCGTAAGGCTTATTGTCGGCACCGTCTGCTTTAGGATTCCATATTCGGAAGTTCGGTGCGATTTTTACATACTTGTTGACCTTATATTGCAGTCCGAACATAGCCAGTTGACCGTCATTGCTTTCGTTCCAGTCGTTTTCGGATTTCAGCATATCCCATCTTCCGAAAAGTTCGATTTGTGATGAAAGGGCAGCCGATGCGTAAACCGAATATCCGATCTCGTCCTTATTCTTTACGTTGCCACTGTTATAAAGGCTGTTGTACTCTGCACCTATGGAGAAACTGTTTGTCTTGTAACCTGCAAAAACGCATAAGTTATTTTTGTCCTTAGTACCGTCAGTAGTCGTTTCGTTGAGATCTCCGTAGACGCGGAGAGTAAGACCTTTTGCCGGTGTAACGGTGATTCCTGCTCCGTAAAGCAAACCGTCATTAACCTGGACTTTTTTGTAGCCTTCACCGTTTACTATGGTGATGTCTCCGCTCAACCAGTTTGCAAATTTATATTCGGCGGAAAGGCCAAGATCTGCACTGCTACCGAATTTATATTCGTCCTGAAACGATTTCATTAAATAACGTTTATCCCAGAATTTTTCTTGAATTTCGAATTGATTCATTCCGATTAGACCTGCATTAAGCTTTAAGTTGCCGGATTTCCATGTTATTTTGGCGTTTTTCAGATACATGAGTCTCTGATAATCGCTTACGTTACCGGATTTACCACAGTCCAGAACTACCTTATATTCCAGATTGCTAAGAACTTTTCCCTGATAACCGATGTAACAACGCTCCAGATTAAAACCTCTGTCATCATTTTCATTGTTAAAACCGGAGTAGAAATTTCCGAAAACTGTTACAACCGGTTTCCCTTCGACAGTAAATGTAGATGATTTTTCTTCTTGTGCACTAACTCTTAATCCTATTGTAAGAATAGAGAATAAGAATAAAACTTTTGCTTTTTTCATATAAATAATTTTAGTTGAACATAAACCTCAATCCTAAGTTTATCGGATTGACACTGCAAAAGTCTCTGAATGACGTTACAAATCGGTTACATTTCAATCACAAGTTTGTTATGATAAGATTACAAAATATTTACGTATAGAGAATGATAACATAACAGTCTATTTCAGTTTCTTATTTTCGTATATTTGATAATGTGATTGTAATTATACGAAAGTTGAAAATAAACAGAGATTTGCTGTCGTTTTATATCATTTATGGTTTTAGAAACTTCGTAGTTCAAAAATTATAATTATGTTTGTACACTTAAAAGGAAGTTACTAACGCAATTCATAATTAATAAATCAAAAATGAAGATTTTATTTAAAACTGCCATTTGTGCAATGGCACTTGCTTTAAGTGCAAGTTCCGTATCTGCTAAAGCTAAAGCTGATGGGTTGAAAGATGCTTACAAAAAGTATTTTACTATCGGTGTAGCTTTGAACCCACGTAATATTTCAAATCCTGAGCAGATTGAGATCATTAAGAAGAATTTCAATAGTGTAACAGCTGAGAATGTAATGAAACCAGGTGAGATCCATCCAGCAGCTGATCGTTGGAATTTCACCCAGGCTGATGCCTTAGCAGATTTCTGTCGTCAGAATGGTATCAAGATGCGTGGTCACTGTCTTGTATGGCATAGCCAGTTCGCAAACTGGATGT
>CAYOGG010000049.1:0-9357 GCA_964403455.1 uncultured Bacteroidaceae bacterium
GCGAACCTTATCTGACAGCCGATCACCGTCTGATACTTGAAAAAGTGGATGAGATAATTATCGGCATCAGAATAATGATGAGGGCTATGTCTATTGAGAATACTTTCATAGGTATTGAGGAGAATAAGCCTGATGCAATCAAATTGCTTCAAGATAAAGTGTCTTTGGTAAGTGGTATTGAGGTTGTTCCATTGAAGATGAAATATCCGCAAGGAGGTGAGAAACAACTTATTGAGGCTATTACTGGGCGTTATGTGCCTGCTCCTCCTGCCATTCCTGCCAATGTCGGAGTTATTGTACAGAATGTAGGTACGGTATTTGCCGTATATGAGGCTGTTCAGAAGAACAAGCCTTTGATTGAACGTATTGTGACCGTTACGGGTGACAGTGTAAAGAATCCGTCCAATCTGCTTGTAAGAATGGGTACGTCGATAAGTCAGTTGATCGATTATGCCGGCGGGATGCCGGAGGATACCGGTAAACTGATAAGCGGTGGTCCTATGATGGGACGTCCTTTACTGAATATGGATGTGCCTGTGGTGAAAGGTACTTCCGGCGTTTTGATGCTTGAAGAGAAGATTGCAAGACGACAGGAAGAGGAACATTGTATCCGTTGTGCGAAATGTGTACAAGCGTGTCCGATGGGTCTGGAACCTTATCTGTTAGCTACCTGCGGCGAAAAGAATGATTGGGAAACGGCAGAGAAGGAGTTTATTATGAGTTGTATTGAATGTGGTTGTTGCCAGTCTACTTGTCCTTCTCATAGGCCTCTTTTGGACTGGGTGCGTTTTGCCAAGAATCGTGTCGGAGGAATTATTCGTTCTCGTAATGCTAAATAAATTATAGTATATATGGCTCAAAAATTATTTATATCGACCTCACCTCATATTCACCGCGGTGATTCGGTGGAGAGAAATATGTATGGCGTGGTGATAGCGCTCGTACCTGCTTTACTTGTGTCTTTTATGATATTCGGTATTGGAGCGTTGATTGTTACGGCTACATCGGTGTTGTCGTGTCTGTTTTTCGAATGGAGCATAACCAAATATATTCTTCGTAGCGGACGTAATACGATAACGGACGGATCGGCTATCGTTACAGGTATATTGTTGGCATTCAATTTGCCTTCAAACTTGCCTTTGTATATGATAATAATAGGTGCGTTGGTGGCTATCGGAATAGGTAAGATGACATTCGGAGGTTTGGGTAATAATCCCTTTAATCCGGCTTTGGTAGGACGTGTTTTTCTGCTGATTTCTTTCCCTGCACAAATGACTTCATGGCCAGAAACACATCAGTTGATGGCATATACGGATGCAACAACCTGTGCTACTCCGCTGAGTATTATTAAACAGGCAGTCAATGGTGATGCTGATGCACTTAACCGTTTGCCTGATTTGTGGCACTTGTTTGTCGGAAATACTGCCGGATGTATAGGTGAGGTTAGCGTATTTGCATTGCTTATAGGTTTGGCATATCTTTTGATTAATAAGATTATTACATGGCATATCCCGTTTTCCATTCTTTCAACGGTATTATTGTTTACCGGCATTATGTGGCTGGTTAATCCTACTATGTATGCGTCTCCATTATATCATCTCTTTTCGGGAGGTCTTATGTTAGGTGCCATATTCATGGCTACTGACTATGTTACTTCTCCTATGACTCCGAAGGGCATGCTGATATATGGTTTCGGAATAGGATTCTTGACTGTTATGATAAGATATTTCGGTTCTTATCCGGAAGGTATGTCTTTTGCAATTCTTATAATGAATGCTGTTAATCCGCTTTTAAGTAAATGTTGTAAACCAAAGCGTTTCGGGGAGGCTGTAAAATGAAAAAACTGCAATCAAACATTACTAATATGTCGTTGTCACTGTTATTTATTACAGTGACAGTGGCTGCTCTGCTGGCTTGGGTCAATGCAGAGACTCAGGGACCTATCGAAGAGATCAATAAACAGAAGGTTGCCGATGGTGTGAAAAATGTTATTTTGGGTGATTCGAATATATCTTATCATGTTGAAGGACCTATTGAGAAAGATGACTTTGAGTTCTATAGAGCATATTCATCTGACAGTATATTGTTAGGTACTGCAGTAAAGTCAACGGACGGCAATGCTTTTAGTGGAGATTTGGTGGTTCTGGTAGGTTTTGATCCTAAAGGTAAGATTTTAGGTTATGAGATATTGGAACACGCTGAGACTCCGGGACTCGGAGCACAGGCATCTACATGGTTTAAGCAAAAAAACGATACGGTTGTGTCCGAGCGATCTTCCGTTGAGACTCTTCTCTTCGGAGCAGCAAAAAAACAGGGTAACCATAATATTATAGGTATGAATCCGTCTAAAGATAATCTTACCGTAAGCAAGGATGGCGGTGACATTGATGCAATAACTGCATCGACAATTACTTCCAGAGCATTTCTGAGGAGTGTGGTTAATGCATATAATGCACTTTATGGAGACCGTCCGGTGACAGATGGGACAAGTAGTGCTACTGTTCAACAATAAAAACGGATATGATATGAAACATATTGGTATTGTATTTAATGGAATGTTTAAGGAGAATCCGACGTTTGTGCTGCTGTTGGGTATGTGTCCTACGCTTGCAACTACTTCGTCGGCAATAAATGGTATGAGTATGGGTATTGCCACGATGTTTGTGCTTATATGTTCAAACGTATTCATATCTCTTCTTAAGAATTTGATTCCGGATGGTGTGAGAATTCCGTGTTATGTGGTGGTGATAGCATCTTTCGTTACGTTATTGCAGATGCTTATGCAGGCCTATGTGCCGGATCTCTATAAGACTCTGGGTATTTTTATTCCGCTTATTGTTGTGAACTGTATAATACTGGGACGTGCTGAGGCATTTGCTGCAAAGAACGGTGTCGTATCCTCTTTCTGCGACGGATTGGGCATTGGTCTTGGTTTTACTATGGCTCTGACACTTCTGGGAATGGTTCGTGAGTTTCTTGGAAAGGGCTCATTCTTCGGAATGGAGATATTGCCTTCTTCGATGCATATGTTGGTATTTGTATTGGCTCCGGGAGCCTTTATAACATTGGGACTGCTTATTGCGTTAGTGAATATTATTAAGAGTAGAAAAGCCTGTTAATTATGGAATATTTTTTGATTTTTATATCGGCAATCTTTGTAAACAACATCGTTTTGTCACAATTTCTGGGAATATGTCCCTTCTTGGGCGTTTCCAAAAAAATAAGTACTGCTGCAGGTATGGGTATGGCTGTTACATTTGTGCTCACTGTCGCAGTTGTGGTTACTTATGCCTTGCAGAGCCTTGTTCTGGAACCTCTTAATATAGGTTATTTGCAGACTATTGCATTTATATTGGTTATTGCCGGTCTGGTTCAAATGCTTGAGACTATTTTGAAGAAGGTCTCTCCTTCACTATATCAGGCTCTAGGTATTTTCTTACCTCTGATTACTACGAACTGTTGTATATTGGGTGTGTCGATACTTGTAGCTAACGGTACCTATAATGCTCAGGGGCTGGAACCGTCTTTATTAGCCGGAGTTTTATATGCGTTTTCTACTGCAGTGGGTTTTGCTGTTGCTCTTATAATATTCGCAGGTCTGCGTGAGCAAATGAGTTTAGTCAAGATTCCAAAGAATATGCAGGGTATGGCAATTGCTTTGATTACAGCTGGTCTGCTGGCTCTTGCTTTCATGGGCTTCAGCGGTGTAGATCGCGGTTTGGCAGCGGCTCTAGGTCTGTAATTAAGGATTTGAGATTTTAAACAAAATATGGGTAACGGATTTTTTCCGTTACCCATATTTTGTTTAAAAGTAATTGTCTAATCTGATGCCTCCGGCTCCAAGAGGATCGTTATTAGGATCTATAGCGTCTAACGGATCATCTTGCGGAACATCGTTCATTCTCGATCCGCGTACGGTCTGTTTGCCATCCATGCTTTCAGCACCTATATTATCGAATAGAGCCAAATCACTGCGGAATGCCAATCTTACATCTCCTACACCTCCGTTTCTATGTTTGGCAATGATAATCTCGGCTACTCCGTGAAGATCATTGTGGTTGTTGTCTTCGTATATCTTGTAATATTCGGGACGATGAATGAAGCAAACTATATCGGCATCCTGCTCAATAGCTCCGGACTCACGCAAGTCACTTAGCATAGGGCGCTTGCCCTCATATCCGTCACGTCCTTCAACACCACGGTTCAACTGAGACAGAGCAATGATTGGAATATCCAACTCTTTTGCTATGCCTTTAAGATTACGGGAAATAGTGCTTATCTCTTCCTGACGATTGCCGAACTTTATACCGCTGGCATTCATCAACTGAAGATAGTCGATTATTATGAGCTGAATGTCATGTTCGCTCTTCAGACGAATTGCTTTTGTGCGGAACTCGTTAATGGAAAGTGACGGGGTGTCGTCCAAATACATTGGAGCGTTTTGCAGGAGATTAATCTTATTGTCAAGAACTTTCCACTCATAAGGAGCCAGACGTCCGTCACGCAGTTTACTGCCGGATATTTCACATACACTCGATATGAGACGGTTTACTAATTGTACGTTACTCATCTCAAGTGAGAATAGTGCAACCGGAGTCTGATTATTTACCGCAATGTTTTTTGCCATAGATAGGGCGAAAGCTGTTTTTCCCATGGCAGGACGCGCAGCCAATATTATAAGATCCGACTTTTGCCATCCGGAGGTTACCTCATCCAGTTTATGAAAACCGCAAGGTAATCCGCTCATTCCGTTGGCGCGTTTGGATGCTTTTTTTATGCGTTCCATTACCTCGGTTATGACAGGATCTATTACAGTAAAGTCTTTTTTGACGTTTTGATGAGCTATCTGAAATAACTTTCCTTCCGCCTCTTGAAGTAGTTCCGAAACATCTGTGGTTTCATCGAAAGCCTTTGCCTGTACGTCACCGGTGAATGATATCAGATCCCTGGCCATGGCCTTTTGGGCTATTATGCGTGCGTGATATTCTATATGTGCAGAAGATGCTACCTTGCCGGCTAATTGGGTTACATATATCGGACCTCCCGCTTCGTCAATGGTACCATCGCTTTTAAGTTGTTCGGTGACTGTCAATATATCTACGGGACGCTGATTTAGTGACAACATGGCTACAGCCTTGAATATTACTTGATGTCTGTGATCGTAAAAGGATTCGGCAGACAATATTTCACTGATCTTTGGATAGGCATCCTGCTCGATCATCAATGCACCGAGTACTGCTTCTTCAAGTTCTAATGCTTGAGGCTGTAAATGGTTCATTACTATTCCGTCAACTTTATTCGAGGAGGCTCTGTATTGCCTTTTGGGAGTGTTCGAAGCTACCATATCATTATCTTTGATTTTCGATTCAAAGATAGCTTTTTGAGGCAATCTTGTCAGATAAAACTTCTTCTCCTTTTCAACAAGTTATTAACACTGCAAAAGAATTTGCTATATGCTCTCTACAGTGAACGAAAATCAGCTTCTATAGAAGTTCTCTCTGACGACAGAACATATCCGGAAAGATGTCTGTGGGATTTTCCAACGGATTGTCGAAGATACCGTAAACAGTAGAACCGGAACCTGTCATGGCAGCATATATAGCACCAAGTTTATACATCTTTTGCTTGATATCCCCTATCTCGGGGTATTTTGAAAATACATGTTTCTCAAAGTCGTTGAATATAAGGTTCTTCCACTCGCCGATAGGTCTTTTGATTGCTTCTTGAAGGGGTATTGCAGGTCTTCCTATACAGATGTTATCATAAGCCTCTTTTGTATTTACCGATATATCCGGTTTTACAAGCAATAGGGTGTGACCCTTTAATGATAGTTCAATTGGAGTCATGATTTCACCTTTGCCTGTTGCATAAGCAGGTCTGTTTTTAATGAAGAATGCGCAGTCGGAACCTAAGCGAGCAGCGTACCTTTCCATGCATGAGTCGGTCAAACGCAGTCCGAATCTGCGATTCAGAAGCATTATCATACCTGCACAGTCGGAAGAGCCTCCGCCGAGACCTGCTCCCGTCGGAATATGTTTGTAGAGGTGAATATCAATTGAAGGAAGTATGAAATCTTCAAGCATCATCATATATGCCTTAACTACAAGATTGTCCTTAGCCTCACCCGGAAACTTCGTTCCAAGAAGAGAGAGTGAATAGGGTGTGTCATCTGTTTTCTCTTCGGGAGTAAGACCTGCTCCAAACGGTTTGATAAATCGTACGCCTTCAACCGATTTACCTATTGTTCTTTCAACTGCTTTTCTGATAGATTTGGTCTCCAATGGTTTCATCAGATTAATCTCCAACGCATCCTGTAAATTGACGGGATAGAAAACCGTCTCAATATCATGATAACCGTCCTGGCGTTTGTTCACTACATTGAGGCCAATATTAATCTTGGAATTTGGAAATGTAATCATGTTAATCGCTTTGAAATTTCGAGGTAAAGATAAGAAGTTGTTCCCAAATTTCTACGAATAATTTATTAATTGTCTATCTCAAATCATTAAACTATAAATTTTGGAACAGTTTCTAAATCAAACATGCGAATTATCTAATTAAGAATTGTGTTTTTTACCCTTCTTTTCATTCTATCGATTCTCATTAAGGTATTAGTGTCGTTTGAATAATTCTCTCTCATGGTTGATGCTTCATAATTATATATTTGTCGGCAAAAATCCGGAACGGCTTCTGCTATAAGAATGGAAGATTTTTAGTAGTTTTGCAGTTCGTATTTGAAAGGGAAGAAAATGAATGTTTCATACAAATGGTTAAAGGAATTTGTTGACTTCGAAATGGAGCCTAACGATGTAGCGGCAGCGCTTACTTCTGTGGGCCTTGAAGTTGATGGAGTAGAAGAGATCCAATCTATCAAGGGTGGCTTGATGGGTATTGTAGTAGGTCAGGTTTTGACATGCGAAGCGCATCCGAATTCCGATCACCTGCATGTCACTACTGTAAATCAGGGAACCGGAGAACCGGTTCAGATTGTTTGCGGTGCTCCAAATGTGGCAGCCGGTCAGAAGGTATTGGTGGCTACAATCGGTGCAAAATTGTATGAGGGAGATGAAAGCTTTACCATCAAACCATCGAAACTGCGCGGTGTAGAGTCGTTCGGTATGCTATGTTCTGAAAAGGAGCTAGGTCTGGGTGATGACCACTCCGGCATAATGGTTCTTCCGGCAGATGCAATTCCCGGTACTCCGGCTGCCGAATATTTCAAATTGGAATCCGATTATATAATTGAGGTCGATATTACTCCAAATCATGCTGATGCATGTTCTCATTGGGGCGTAGCACGTGATTTTCATGCATGGTTGGTTCAGAACGGATATAAAACGGCTATTCATAGGCCTTCTTGCGATTCTTTCAAGGTGGATAATCATGAATTGGATATAGATATTGATGTTCGCAATATGGAGGCTTGTCCGCGTTATTCGGGAGTCTCTATAAAGGGTGTGACAATCAAGGAGAGTCCCGATTGGTTGAAGCGTAAGATGAATGCTATCGGGCTTCATTCAATAAACAATGTAGTCGATATAACCAATTATATTCTTTTCGCATATGGTCAGCCGCTTCACAGTTTTGATGCGGATAAGATAACCGGCGGCAGAGTAGTTGTTAAGACTATGCCTGAGGGTACCGAATTTGTTACATTAGACGGACAATCACGCAAACTTTCCGAGCGTGACCTGATGATATGCAATGCTGAGGAGCCTATGTGCCTGGCCGGGGTATTCGGCGGTCAAAAATCCGGAATTACGGAAGATACTGTAAATGTGTTTTTAGAGAGTGCATATTTTCATCCTACATGGATCAGAAAGAGTGCAAGACGCCACCAGCTGAGTACCGATGCTTCGTTCCGTTTCGAACGTGGCATAGACCCTAATGGTGTGGTTTATGCTCTGAAACAGGCAGCCATGCTGGTTAAGGAATTGGCAGGCGGTACCATTTCAATGGAGATAAAGGATGTATATCCTCGTCCTATCGAGAACTTTATTGTCGATTTGCGTTATGACTATGCAGATAGTTTGATAGGTAAGGTGTTACCTCGTGAAGTGATTAAAAATATATTGCGTAGTTTGGACATTACCGTTGAGGGAGAATCTCAGGAAGGTTTGATACTCTCTGTCCCTCCTTTCAGAGTGGACGTACAGCGTCCTTGTGATATAATTGAAGAGATACTTCGAATATATGGTTATAATAATATAGAGTTCGGGAAAACCGTTCAGTCTTGTCTTACGGTTCAGGGAGAAAATGATCGTTCTCATAAATTACAGAACTTGATTTCAGAGCAGCTGGTCGGATGCGGTTTTAATGAGATACTCAATAATTCTTTGACTCGTTCGGCTTATTATGACAATCTGGGGTGTTATAAATCCGTTGATTTGGTGAGATTGATGAATCCGCTAAGTTCTGATTTGAATGTGTTGCGTCAGACATTGTTGTTCGGAGGTCTCGATAGTTTGTCCCGTAACGTAAGAAGACAGAATGCAAATCTACGTTTCTTTGAGTTTGGTAAGTGTTATTACTTCAATGAGGAACTTAGAGATTCTTTGAAAGACACTCCTGCTGCTGAAGACGGTAAGGCTTTGCTGAAAGCTTATAATGAGGATTATCATGTCGGTTTGTGGCTTACCGGAAATCGAGTTGAGTCCTCATGGGTACATAAGGATGAAGAATCATCTTTCTATGAACTTAAGGCTTACGTTCAGAATGTTTTCAGACGTATGGGATTGAGTGAGACAAGTTTGCAGGTCTCTGAAACAGCGAATGACATCTATTCGGGAGCGTTGGAGTACAAGACTCGTGGCGGTAAGACTATTGCAATTGTCGGTGTGATAAGAACAGGCATACTGAAAATGTTTGATTTACAGGTGGCTGTTTATTATGCGGATATCTTCTGGGATGAGTTGCTCAAGGCAACACGTAAGTCTAAGGTTTTATATACGGAGCTATCCAAATTTCCTTCTGTACGTCGCGACTTGGCTCTGCTTATTGATAAGAGTGTTAAGTTCAGTGATATTGAGAAATTGGCATATCAAGTTGAGGGAAAACTTTTGAAAGATGTTTTCTTGTTTGATGTGTATGAAGGTAAGAATCTGCAACCGGGTAAAAAAAGCTATGCCGTAGGTTTTATTCTTCAAGATGATTCTCAGACTCTTAATGAGGTCCGGATTGAAAAGGTGATGGGTAAGTTGGTTAGTACTTTTGAAGATAAGTTAGACGCAAAACTTAGATAAATAGTAAATTAAATATATTCACAATGGGAAGAGCATTTGAATTTAGAAAGGCAAGAAAAATGAAACGTTGGGGTAATATGGCAAAGACATTTACCCGTATTGGAAAACAGATCTC
>CAYOGG010000050.1:0-6542 GCA_964403455.1 uncultured Bacteroidaceae bacterium
GCTGCTGATACGAGGAAAATACATGCGCCTACAATCATCATGATCTTTTTCTTGACATCTTGCTCTTCGTTGTTCATGGCAATGTATACGGAAATCGCACCCACAACGGCTACGACACCAGCTATCGCATAGCACAACTTTACCACAATAGGTACATATTTAGCTATCTCTGCGGTTACAGTTGTCAGGGCTGTTGTACCAGCTGAGTAGTCTCCAGCTGAGTTTTGTGCCATTACGGCACCTGTGCCAACGAGAAGCATAAGAGCCATTGATTTTAATCGTTGAGAAGAAGCAGCTCTTTTCGCAGTCTTCTTCAAAAAGTTCATTGTTTTATTAAACATTCTTCTTGATTTAATTTTAATTTTTAATTGTACTTATATTACTCGTTGCGCATTGAGTTCGGTTTTAGTGGCTACCAAATTTGATAGCCGAAGAATGCAGGGAATACGATGGAAGCACCTATCATGAAAATACATGCTCCAATGAGCATCATAATAGATTTTGTTATACCATCTTCTCCTGTATTCATTTTGATATATATCTGAAGTGCTGATATTATTACCATGATTGCTGCTATGGCATAACATAGCCAGAGTACATAGAGCATCATTGTGACAATATAGTCGTGCATTGTTGCGAGTGCATCTGCTCCCCAACTGTAATCCACGCCACCACATTTGGCAAAAACGGACTGTGGACAAAATACGAAGAGGAGCAAACACACGTAAATGATTAAATATTTATAACTCATCATTTAACGATGTTACTATTACTCTTGGTTTACCTATTCCTCTGTCACCTCCGTTAAGTATGCATGCTGTAGTATCATCTTGCATCATTTGATCTTCCATATAAATGTGGGTAACCTGCATCTTTGGTAATACCTTAGCTTCGATAATCTTTACTATATCTTTTTTCGTTGTTTGATTGGGTTCAGGCTGAGCTGGTTTTTCAACTTTTATATCTTCGGGAATCTCATCGTAGGTATGAGTTGTGGTTTCGTATTGCTTATCAGCTACTGAGAATCCATTACCTTTTTCTGAAACAACAACGGCTTCTTCCAATTCATCCATATCACCAACGTCGAATACTTCCTCATGTTTGTTTTCTTCATCTTTCTTACCATATAGGTCTCTTGTTATCATCACTGCATAGTAGATGATGTAAGCTACAGTTAGGACAATTGCAAAAATTAAAAATGGACTCATATCATACTTTGTTTATTAATCTGTTTTGTGACAAGAATGCCAGTTGATTATTCTCAAGACAGAGGTTGTAATAATGAAAAATATCTTATTCTGTCACATTCAAACCTTGTTTTCAGGTACAAAGTAAATTTGAAAAATTGAGATATAAGAATTTTTAGAGGCATCCCAAATCATTCTTAACATCAATTCTAATGGATAATATAATCATACTTAAATATCATATTTTGGAGAATGTTTTGTTTTTCAAAGTAGTTGCCATTTACCTTACGATGATGCAAAAAAGGAGACCTTCCTAATGGAAAAGCCTCCTAAATCATAATTGATTGGGGATATAGAATTATCTTCTATATTGTAGATACTTTGTCAAGCTAATATCATCTATATACCGGAAAGATTCATCAATTGTTTTATCCTTATATAATCCATAGATAGTATCTTTCATTGTGTGGCCGGAAAGGGAGTGATGGAGATAGAGATGGATTTCCTTATAACTGACAAGTCGTTGTAGGCAGTTATGTAAATAATCTGCTGAATGAAGTAGAATATAATCACAGGGAACAGGTGTATCCATTAATTTATGACCATTGGATTCCAGAGTTTTATAACTCAGAAAATCCATATAGGTCTCAAAAATGCAACAGGTATCTTGAACTCCTATAGTCTCATGATGAAGTATGGACAAACCATCTTTGCCCAAGAACCCTTTAAAGTATGGATTGTGAAGTAGGTAACCTCCGTATATAGTTTTGAACGCAAGAGCTACATAGTTCTTTTCCTCAATTCTATATATTATTTCTTTGGCAAATATCTTTGCTTCATTGATATCTATTCCTCTTGAGCGCAGGTATGATAGTAAAGCATGGTTGCTTAGTCTATTACATGAAATCATTATCATTTCATCTGGATCATGTTTTGGAATTGGTTTTACAGAAAGTTCATGACCAATAATCAGATGCTCATATTTCTCAAACTCATCAATAACTTTTTCAACGTTATTTGATTTATGCCATATACGTCCAAATGATATAACGTCACCACCTTTATTGAGTCCTCTATCATGCCATACGTTCTTAACGATGTCAACCTCGAAACTATTTTTATTATCATTATAAAAAGGTGAATTGAAGTAAACGGTATTTCTTCGCTTCTTCACTGGCATACAGCCAAATTCTGATAATAGTTCTGTCAGACTGATTTTATTTATTTGTTCGATATTCATAGGATTGAATTTAGTTCTTGTTCGGATATGGTGATACCATTCCCACCATTTATTTATGTCCATAGTCATTGGGGTATTTATTTCTTTTTCTCGGATGCTGTTTCAACCAATCGATAAGCTCACTTTTGATAAAATAAATCTTTCGGTCGGTCTTGTAATGGGGAATACTTTTGTTGCGTGCCATCTTATACAACTGACTATGCGACATATCAAGAACTATTGATGCCTCTTTGAAAGTGAAGATATCTTTATTCAAAAAGATGGTTGCTTCTATTTTTTCAATTCTTTTCAGAAAATCAGAAAAGATACCCAACACCTTCATTTCTTCTTCAATCTGCTGAACTCTCTCTTCTAGTCTTAGAATCTTCGGGTCTGTATTCATTTCATCTTCTATTTATGTTATACTTTAGTTTTACCTGTTATGAAATCATTTACATCAGAGAATTTAGCATATCGTTCCCGGCAATCTTTAGCTTTCGAACCATATCTTTCAATGATGGTTCTTGTAGCTGATTTTCCAGCATCGTCGTTATCTAGATAGAGAAATAATTTATCGTATCTCTCCAAACATGGGATGGCCTTGTTTACCATAGCAACAGAATTAAGAACTAAATAGTCACAGACACCATCTACACATAGCCATCGATCTCCTCGTTCTTTACATGTCTTGTATGAAAGAAAGTCGAAAAAGCCTTCAAACACACAACATTGACGTACAGGCAGTTCTCGTTCTTTAGCTATATGAGTGATATCTTTTTTCCCGATACATCGCTTGAAAAATTGATTGCGTATCTCCATACCATCGCTATTGTTATTGAAACCTATGCCATAATATGTTTTGTTGGATGAAATTGTATAGTATACTTCTTTGCAATACTCTTTGGCAACATCAATACTAATTGCCCTTCCCACTAAATAGTTGATAAGATTGGCATTGCTGATATCAACTATTCTATCAATGATTGTATTATCATTCTTGACTTTATTATTTCTGATAAGTGCTTCTCTGTCCGGGACGGGGATGAAAGATTGATTATCATCATTATTACTATAAGATTTTAAATGGCAGATAATACCATTATTGTCTAAAAGTGGGTTCATGGCTTGAACAAGATTGATGATATTGCCACCTTGAGCTAATGCAAAGTCATACCAAAGATTGGTATTCATATCTACTTTGAATGAGCTATTCGTTTCTTCGTGCAAAGGTGATAGATACCAATAGGTATTATGGTATTGTTTAGTTGGCTTAATACCCTTATGATAAAGGTAGTCCACGATGTTTATCTGTTTTATTTCTTCAATTGTCATTTTCTTATGATTTTTGGCAGGTATAAGTATTATATATATAGGGGGAAAATACCTATACTCATACTTACTCCTGAATGTTTAATATATTGGGATAATAGTTGTACACTTTATTCTCATTCTTTATGATACCACTTGCAGATAGTAACTTTAGCAATTCCTTGTATGCCACTAGGCCTCGTTTATAGCCATGTGCAGTATAGGATTCACCAATTCTTGATACCATTTCCGCATAGTTGGTAGGTTTATATTGACTAAACAGCTCATCTAGAATTTCCTTATGAACAGTTTTCGGAAGAGTTGTAAGTTGTGGATCACGCTGCTTTACAACGGTAACTTTGTAATCCTCCTCAAGAACAGGGAGGGAATTATCATCAATATGAAAGGCGAATGATGTAAATTCCTTGTCTCGCATGTGCATAGGGCGCACTTCACTGATTTCAGTATTCTTGCTGTCCTTGCTTACGACAAGAACTGTTTCAGCCTTATTCTCAAGCTCTGTACCAATATGTCCTCGTGTATTGCTGTCATTCTTGTTTAGATGCAGCACACAATGGATATGTAATTTATAATTGCTTGTCCAGCTCATCAGTTTGGTAATCAAATCTGTGGCTTCCTTTGCATTATTGATGTCATACATTAAGTCACGAAGACCGTCGATAATAACAAGCCCATAACCTTCACTTTTACGAAGGGCATAATCAATCAAACTGAGTCGTAGGCTTGGTGTGTACTCTCTAAGGCCAACAAACTTTATTCTGTCAGTATCTTGACCAATTGGCAAACCTGCCATCTTCAAAATACGTTCAAGTACATTATGGCAATGGAAACGACTTTGCTCTGTATCGAAATAGTATATCTTACGTTTGCCTTTGGGCAGACTAGCTCTGTAATTGAGCACATTACTATTGGTAAGAGCTGCTGCAACCATAGCAGATATATTGAAAGTCTTTTTACTCTTTGCCTTTCCGGTTGAAGCACTAAAATTACCGAATGTTGCCACTACACAGTCACCGACCCATAATATCTGAGGTGGATTCTCAGGTCTTTCAGTAACTTTTATCTGCCCCTTATTCAAGCACCGCTCAAGCATATCATCCGGATAATCGCTTTTAAAGTTGAAGTCAAAATCACTTTTGAAATCATCAGAAGGCTTTGGTATACTAATTTTTCTTATTTTCTTTTCCATTACTTTGTACTTTTGAATCGTGGTGCGATTCTGTATTATACTCTGAGGCAGTGATTGTAGATTTTTCAATCAACTGCTCCAATTGTTTATCTGTAAGCTTTTCATGTTCTGCTGTCAGATAATGAGGGGCGGATTTATATTTTTTGCTCATGTTGTGAAGTTGTATTAAAGACTTTAACCGGGTTCTGTCGCATCCATTCTTCCAATTCTTTCTTGTCGAAGTAGACCATTTTTCCCCTTGGCTTCCAGTGGGGAATCATTTGTGTACGTGTAAGCTTATATAGCTGAGATATAGAGATGCCTGTAAACTCTGTTGCTTCTTCAGATGTGAGCATGTTTTTGGTCAAAAACAGTTTGCGCTCAATCTTTGCAAGTCTTTTAATCATGTCTTCAATGGCTGATGGATTACATTCATCAATTAGTGACTCTACTCGTTCAAGTCTTTTATGTAATACTTGTTGGGTTATTCTCTGTTTTACCATACGGTTCTTGCTTATTTAAATGTTACTGACTAACAGTGACACATTATGGTTGACACTGCTTTTGGGTTGAGAAAGGAAGTCTTGCCTCCGAATCTCGAATCGATTCGAAGGCAAAATTACGTCCTGATTATCAAACCGGTATAAGTGACCTTATAACACCTTTTTCTATTATAAGAAGTATTATAATTTTATTCTTTCACTTAGTATGTTTGATGTCATTTTCACTGCATATTGTCAGTTCATTTACAAAAGAATCATACGGGTTGCCGATGTAACTTTTTCCTCTCTTTGCTATTGAGATACTTGCACTGATGGCATTCCCTCCATAATAAACGCCATCCTTTGATGATAGAATAAGTTGATATTCAAGAATCAATTCCTGATAAGAATAATGAAGAAGATTATGTGTACTCAAACTATCCATAAATAGAGCAAATTTGACATTGCTTCCAGTCCTGATCGGATTCGTAAGACGGCAGTGAAAGAGATCATACATTTCATCATAGCTTACCGCTTTTGCGAAGATTGAGCCTTTCTTTTTCTTCTTGTTCTCAAAGTCACCATTGACAAAATCTGTAATTTGCTGGAGCTGATTATCTGAAAGATTACCAAGTTCAGCTTTTAAGAATTTTGATTTAGGAGATCTACCATAATTTAGAGAGAGAATCATCTCATTGCAATCTGTCATTTCCAAGTGTGGTTTGGAAAAGTATTCCAATACCAAATCTTTGCGTTGCTCAAGGAGGCTTTTTATGGAACATAGGTTCTTGAAGTGTATATTCCAATCATTGTGATTAGAACTGTCGATAATCATGTGAGAATTTACAAAGTCCTCTACATAACGATGATACAGTTTGTCATCGTTTATGATTTCTAATTGATACTGCTCATAGGCAGCAATACAAAGCATCTGCAACTCATTTTGCGGTGCATAGGTCTGCTGGCTCTTATTGTTGTGTAGGCTCGGAATACACAAAAAGAGAGAGACCGAATTGATTGTTCTTTTCAGTCATTTCTTTTTGAATTTTGGTTTTTTTAATGTTTATGTTGATATATAATATCTTTATTCATCATTTTCTAAGCAAAGAAAAGCCCAGCTAGAGACCTGTTGCAGTTTCAAGTTGGGCTTACTTGTA